>NZ_JBFAMU010000424.1:0-4226 GCF_040656655.1 Micromonospora sp. NPDC049799 | reverse complement strand
GCGCCAGGAGCCGTTCGGCGACGGGCGGGCCGCCGAGCAGGTCGTCCGGGTCCTCGCCGAGCGGGCCCGCTAGACCGGTACGAGGACGGGGGTGACGGCCGTGGCCGTCACCCCCGTTCTCGTACGCCCCGGGTTGCCTCGATCAGTTGGCCGCGGGAAGGGCGGGCACGTCCAGGCTGGTGGTCGCGATCGCCTTCGGAAACCGCTTGGCGAGCTTCCAGCCGAGCGTGACCGTCAGCACGTCCGAGGCGATGATGACGTCCACGTCGTCGATTCCCAGCGCCGGCAGGCGCCGCTCGAAGAGGCGGGAGAGCACCAGCGGGCGGATGGCGGCGTAGCTCTTCATGAAGATCCGGCGGTGGAACGCGCCGGCGGCCCTCTGGTGCCCCTTGACCAGTGGCCGCACCGGCCGCTCCCCGGTCAGCTTTCCCAGCCCGGTCAGCACCGCGGCGGGTCCGCGGAAGACGGCGGCCCGCTCGGCGCGCATGACCACGTGCCGACGCTCCGCGCCGTCGAGGGAGTGGATCCGCAGGTTCGGTCGGCCGGCCAGCCCCTGCCAGCCCGCGTCGTCCATGACCAGGAGGTCGACCCGGGTGCCCTGGTCGAGCAGGCGCGTCGCCAGTTCGATGACCCGATCGTGGGGTGCGAGGTTGAAGGAGAGCAGGAGCACCCTCGGCTGCCGCCCCGCCGTCGCCGTCGCCGTCTCGCTGTTCTCGCGTACCGTCGTCACGATGCCTCCGCCCCAGTCGCGATGGTCCGCTTGACCATGGCCCGCAGCCGCGCCTCCAGGGGCGCGGTCACCGCCTCCCGCGTGAACGCCGCGGCGTGCGCCTGCGCCTCCGCCCGTACCTGCGGGGTCATGTCCCGGGCCGCCTTGCCGGCGGCGATCATCGAGTTGGCGATCTCGTCCACGTCGAGGCTGTTCGGGTTGAACCACAGGGGATAGCCGGCCAGCACGTCCTGCGCCGCGATTCCCGGCGCGTGCACCGAGACGATGGGCCGACCGCTGGCCATGTACTCGAAGATCTTGCCGGACGTGACGTACCGCGCTCCGCCGGCCAGGAAGACCAGCACGTCGCTGTCCTGGTAGACCTGGCCGACGTCGGTCTTCGAGACCGCGCCGCGGTACGAGATGCCGGTGTCCGTTCCCGGTTCCCCGGCGGGATCGGCCAGTCCCAGCCGCTTCATCAGCTCGGACTGGCTCTGCTTGAAGTAACCCAGGTGACCGTGGATATGCAGTTGCGCGCCGGCCAGATCGGGGTGGCGCCGCGCGCGCTCGAAGGCGTCGGCCAACTGCTCCACCGGCTGGGTGTTGTTGACGGTGCCCAGGAAGCTGAACCGCAGCGGCCGCGTCGGGTCGGTCGACGCCGCCTCCACCGGCTCGCCCTGACCGAACAGGTCCGGATCCCAGCCGTTCGGGACGACCATCATCCGGTCGGCGCTGTTCGGGTACCGCTCGGCGTACCAGGCGCGCAACGGGTTGTTGACGAAGATGGACGCCGACGCGTCACGCAGGATCCGCTGCTCCCACTTCCAGGCCAGGTGGCCGTCGGGGTACGCCGGCTTCTCCTCGAACATGTTCAGCGTCCACGCGTCGCGGTAGTCCACCGCGAACGGCACGCCGGTCAGGCGGTGGATCATCCACGCGGCGGCGAACGAGGCGAACGGATTGCCGGTCGCGAGCACCACGTCGAACCGCCGGCGGGCGTGCATCGCCAGCGCCCTGCGCACCGACGCCGCGGCCCAGGAGAGGTAGTGCTCGGGGAAGATCTTCGACAGCCCCAGCCGGTATGCCTTGCCCGCCATGACCGGCGACAGACCACGGAACCGACTGAACCGGCGCAGGTCACGCTCCCAGGCGAACTGGCTCAGCGGGGGACGCTCAACCCGGATGCGGGGGTCGACGGTCTCCGCCAGCCGCTCGTCGACCGACCCGATCACCTCGTGGAGGAAGCTGATCGGCGACGCGAAGGCGGTCACGTCCCAGCCCTGCTGCGCGAGGTAGTTGGCGGTGGCTCGCGCCCGGTAGACGCCACTCGCCCGGGAGGGCGGGAAGTAGAACGACAGGTACAGGATGCGTGGGCGACGCGGTTCCCGCGTCCGGTTCATGAGTTGTCCCCCTGAGCGGCGTTCGACATCGAACCAGCGTAGTCGTAGCTGAAGCAGATCCTCGGTGCCGAAGCGCGGCGCGCACCGCCGGTGAGACGCTCCGCGTACGGCATCGCCACCGGGTCGGTCACCACCACGAGATCAACCGCGGGCCCGCGCCGCACCAGCGCGTCGACCATGCGCGGGCGGGCGTCACCCCGTACCTTCCCCCGGGTACGCAGGAAGAGCCGGTGCGCACGGGCGGCGACGCGGCGTTCGTACGACTTCTCGGCGCGGCGGGCGACACCGCGCAGCGGGCCGCGGCCGATCGTCCGCAGCACCTTCCTCGGCGCGCGGAAGAGCACCGCCTGCTCGATCCGCAGCGCCGGCAGGCGCTGCTCGATCTCGGCCAGCTCGACGACCCGCACACCCGTGTGCCACTGGTCACGGCTCCACTGGGCGGCCCGGTCGGTCACCACCGTCGCCCGGTGTCCTTCGGCGACGACCTGGGCCGACTCGTCGACCACGGCACGCCGGCGGGTACCCCCGATGGCCAGGAACAGGACGTGCATCTCACTCCAACTGATCGAGGTCGCGACGACTCAGGCGGTCGGGCGCGCGGGCGCCTCGCCGAACCAGAGGTCGTGATGTGCGCGGGCCACCGCAGCGTACCCGTACCGGTCGGAGAGCACCTTGTGCGCGAGAGCGGTGTCCAGGCCGTGCGGGTGGCGCGCCCGCAGCTGGCGGTAGCCGGCGACGATCGTCTCCGGGTCGTCCGTGACGTCGATCAGCAGTCCCGCCGCGTCCTCGATGCCGGCAAGGGTCCGCTCCGGTCCACCACAGCGCGTGACCAGGACCGGCAGACCGGCCGCCACCGCCTCGACCACGGCCACCCCGAAGGTCTCCGCGCGGCTCGGGTGCACCAGCAGGTCGTGCTCCCGCATCAACCGCAGGGCCTCGTCCGGCGGGATCGCGCCGGTGAAGGTCACCGCCTCGGCGACGCCGAGTTCGGCGGCGCGAGCGGTCAGCGAGGCCAGCAGCGCCCCCTCACCGACGAGGGTGAGGGTGAGCGACCGATCCTCTGCGTGGCAGCGGGCGAAGGCCTCCAGCAGCAGGGGTACGCCCTTGAGCTCGGAGAGCGCACCGACGAACAGCCAGCGACGCAGCGCGGCGACTGGAGTCGGCCGGGGCTGGTCGAAGGAGATGGGATTGGAGATCGCCCCGATCCGGTCCGCATGGTGCGGGAACGCCTCGACCAGCGGCCGGCGTACACCCTCGCCGACGGCGAGGAATCCCGAACAGCGGTGCAGCACCTCGTCGTACATCTCGCGACCCTGCGGGGTCGACAGCACCTTGTCCAGGAAGCTCGCGTGCTCGGTGACGAAGACCTTCGCGTCGGGCCGGGCGTGCCGGATCGCCGCCCAACCGCTGGGCAGACCGACGTGGGCGTGGATCACCGACGCGTCGATCGGACGGCCACCCAGCGCGGCGCCCAACGCCAGATCGTGCCGGTGGGCGATGTCGGCGTGCCCCTGCCCGCGCGGCACCGGGACCGGTACGTAGATCAGATCGGCGCCGCCCACGGTGGGGTTACGGTGCATCGCCCGCGGCGTCAACGCCCGGTGCGCGTCCATCACCCGCCGGTCGGCCGGTCCGTCGAGGTTGGCGACCCAGGCGTCACAGTGCAGGACGGTCATCCGGTCGCAGCCGGGACCCGTGGCGTCCACCATCGCCCGCACGAAGGAACCCCGGAACGGTAGCTCCCGGGTCGGGTACCACGGGGTGATGACGGCCACGTCCCGGTAAGAGGTTGCAGGCACCCGCACCTTCCCAGCCGTTTCGTCCAGACCGCCTGACGCTAACATGCAAGCCGTCGATCACCTCCACCCGGCCCGACCGGCCGGGGATCCCCCCGAGCGACCGGAGACAGCCCGTGAAGCGAGCCGACCGGCCATGAGGAATCCGCTGGATCCGGTCCTGCGCCGGGCGACCTCTCCCGCTGTCGTACGTCACCGCGCCGCGGTCCGGCTGCTGCGTGGCGTCACCGGGACTCCGATCCTGCCGTCCCGGGCCCGGGGTGCCCTGGCCCACCGGCTGCGGACCGGCATGACGCAGGCCGGCTGGACGCCGGCGGAGGC
>NZ_JBFAMU010000423.1:0-4236 GCF_040656655.1 Micromonospora sp. NPDC049799 | reverse complement strand
CCCCGCGAGCCCGCCGGACGTGACGCTCCACCGGCGCGCGGACCGGCGCAGCCGGCCCAACCGGCGGAAGTACCGCGTGCGCTCGTCTGCCACCTGTGCCTCCTCGACCCGGCCGCTCAACCGGCGGCGGTGCTGTCTCCGGTGCCCCGGTCCCGGGCCATGCTGGCCCGGATCTCGTCGAGCTTCGCGGCGGCCGCCGGGTCGGCGACCGGAGCGGTCGGCGCCACGGCGGGGCGTTCCTTCGCGCCGCCGAGCTGCTCGCCGGCCATGCTCGACCGGATCTGCTCCAGCCGGGCGGAGCCGGCCGAGTCCAGTGTCGCCTTCTGGATCTCCAGCATCCGGCCTTCGGTGGAGCTGCCGGCCAGCTCGGCACGGCCCATCGCGTTGGCGTAGCGCCGCTCGATGCGGTCGCGCACCTCGTCCAGGCTGGGGGTGTTGCCGGGGGCGGTCAGCGCCGACATCGACTCCAACGAGGCGGCGACGCTCTCCTGCATCCTGGCCTGCTCCAGCTGGCTGAGCAGGCGGGTGCGCTCGGCGAGCTTCTGCTGGAGGATCATCGAGTTGTTCTCGACCGCCTTGCGGGCCTGCGCGGCGGCGCCGAGCGCCTGGTCGTGCAGCGTCTTCAGGTCCTCGGTGGCCTGCTCGGCGGAGACCAGCTGGGTGGCGAGCGTCTGGGCGGACTGCTCGTACCTCCCCGCCTCGGCCTCGTCGCCGCGGGCCCGGGCCTGGTCGGCCAGGACGAGGGCCTGGCGGGCGTTGCCCTGGAGCCGCTCGACCTCGGTCATCTGCCGGGAGAGCTTCATCTCCAGCTGGCGCTGGTTGCCGATCACCGCGGCGGCCTGCTGGACGAGCGCCTGGTGCTGGCGCTGTGCCTCCTCGATGGCCTGCTGGATCTGCACCTTGGGATCGGCATGCTCGTCGATCTTGGCGCCGAACAGCGCCATCAGGTAGTTCCAACCCTTGACGAACGGGTTCGCCATCTCCGCGGTACCCCCTCAGTAGCGTCGCTCCGCCTCGGCCGGCCCGGCTGCCACCGGCCGGCCTCCGGCGCGGCAGTGTCCCCATCGTCCCAGCCGGACGCCACCCGAGCATCCGTACCCGGCGAGCGGGGCGTACGCCGACACCGACTGCGATCAACCCTACGCGGCGTAGGAGACAGCGACCATGCGACGGGAAGCGGATCCGGGATGTCACCGACCCGCTCGGGGTCGGACCGGGGCCCGGAGAGCGGCGGGGCTCAGGCGGCGCAGACCACGTCGCGGTCGCCGGGGCGGACCCGGGTGCTGCGCAGCGTCGCCTTGAGCGGGGAGTCCTGACGGACCTGGACGGAGACGGTGCCGTCGGAGGTGACCTGACGGACGCCCCGGTTGGTGGCCTTGCGCACGGCGGCGGCCACGGGAGTCTTCTCGACCTGCTCGTCGGTGACCGGGACCAGCACGCCCGGCATCTGCTCGGCGAGCGCCACGGTGTCGCTCACCTCGCGGAGAAGCTCGGAGAGGCGGGCGCCGAGGGCGTCGCAGATGGCGGCGAGGAGCTCGCTCGACGGCTCCTTGTGGCCCCGCTCGATCTCGGACAGGTAGCCCAGGCTGACGTTGGCGGCGGAGGAGACCTCGCGCAGCGTGCGGTGCTGCCCCTGCCGGCGTGCCCGCAGCGCGTCACCGATCACCCGGCGTAGCAGGACCATCGCACCTCCCCTGAGGGACACCTCGTCACCACGGCAACCGGTCCGGCACGGTCAACCGCACCGAACCCGACCGCCGGAGCCTTCCCGCAACCGTACCCGGTGGCGGCTCGGGCGACATCCCGCCCCGCCTGTCGAATCGGATGACGGGCCCCACGATCGCCCGTCCTCAGGCCGCGCTGCCGGCCGGGGCGGCGTCACGGTCGGCCGCGTGGACCCGCTCGGCGAGCAGCCGCAGCGCCTCGATCACCGCGGCGGAGCGGATGTGGTCCCGTCCGCCGTCCAGGTCGAACCGTCGTACGTCGGTGCCGGAGGGGCCGGCCACCGCCGCGTACACCAGACCGACCGGCTTGCCGTCCTGCGGTTCCGGGCCGGCCACGCCGGTGGTGGCCAGCCCCCAGTCGGCCCCGCAGCGCCGACGCCCGCCCTCCGCGAGCGCCACGGCGACGTCCGGGTCGACCGGGCCGCGGTCGTCGAGCAGATCCTCCGGTACGCCCGCCAGCTGCGCCTTCAGCTCGGTGGCGTAGACCACCAGCCCGCCCCGGTAGACGCCGCTCACCCCGGCGATCTCCACGATCGAGGCGGCCAGCAGCCCGCCGGTCAGCGACTCGATGGTGGCCAGGGTCTCCCGCCGCTGGGCGAGGGCGTGCACGACACCCGCCGCCGGGGATCCCACCGGCCGGGCCCCGTCCGCGTCCGTCTCCACGTCCATGCCGTTCCCCTTCCCTCCCCGCCGCCCCTGACACATCCTCCCCCGCCACCCCACCCCACCCCTCGCCCTCGCCCCACCCATCGTCGAAGGGGGGACCGCCCGGGAGGGGTTATCGGGTGGGGCGGCGGAGGCGGAGGGCCTGGGCGACGTAGTCGAAGCCGGTGATCACGGTCACGGCCACCGCGGCGGCCATGATCCACGGGGCGACGGCGGCCAGGGCGGCGGGCATCGGCCAGAGGTACCAGGTGATGGCGAGGATCTGGAGCGCAGTCTTGATCTTGCCGCCCCGGCTGGCCGCGATGACACCGTGCCGGATCACCCAGAAGCGCAGCGCGGTGATGCCCAGCTCCCGGGCCAGGATGATCGCCGTCACCCACCAGGGCAGCTGGTCGTACCAGGACAGCAGCAGCAGCGCGGCCCCGGTGAGCGCCTTGTCGGCGATCGGGTCGGCGACCTTGCCGACCGAGGTGACCAGCCCGAACCGGCGGGCGATCCAACCGTCGACCAGGTCCGTCGCCGACGCCACCGCGAAGATCAGACAGGCGGCGATCCGCCAGCCGGCGTGCGTCATCCCGGAGATGACCACCGAGGCCGCGAAGATCGGCACCAGCACCAGCCGCAGCAGGGTGAGCGCGTTGGCCGCGTTGAGCACGGGCACGCGGGCGACCACCGCCGGCGCCGTGGACTCCGTCGCCCCGGTCACCGCCGCGCCCCGCTCCGGCCGCCGTGGCGCACCTGACCCCTCACCACGTGGCTCCCTCGCTCGATCCGCGCCCGCCGTCACCGTACCGCGCCGGGCGCCGCCGAGATCATCTCATCCGGCACCGCCACCAGGTCCACCCCTTCGGTCGCGGTGACCGTGGCACGGACCAGGTCACCCGGGCGCAGGGCGGCCAGGTCGACCCCACCCTCGGCCGGGGCGACGAGGGTCGTCGAGCCGTCCACCTCGGGCGCCTGGTGGGCCGCCCGCCCCTCGACCACCCCGTCGTCGACCGAGTCGACCAGCACCTCGACCGTGGAGCCGAGTCGCTCCTCGGCCCGCTGCGAGCACAGCTCGTCGGCGAGGGCGCTGAGCTTGTCGTACCGGCGCTTGATGGTGGCGGCGGAGACCTTGCCGGTCAGCCCGGCGGCCTCGGTGCCGTCCTCGTCGCTGTAGTCGAACATGCCGATCGCGTCGAGCCGCGCCTCGGTCAGGAAACGGACCAGTTCCTCCACGTCGGCCCGCGTCTCGCCGGGGAAGCCGACGATGAAGTTGCTGCGCGCACCCGCCTCCGGCGCCAGCTCGCGGGCGCTGGCCAGCAGCTCCAGGAACCGGTCGGTGGAGCCGAAACGGCGCATCCGGCGCAGCACCGGCTCACTGGAGTGCTGGAACGACAGGTCGAAGTACGGCGCGACGCCCGGCGTGGAGGCGATCACCTCGACCAGGCCGGGCCGGGTCTCGGCGGGCTGGAGGTAACTCGCGCGCACCCGGACGATGCCGTCGATGGCGGCGAGCTGCGGCAGCAGCTTCTCCAGGGCCCGGGGGTCCCCCAGGTCCTTGCCGTACGAGGTGGAGTTCTCACTGACCAGCACCAGCTCCCGGACGCCGGTCTTGGCGAGCCACTCGGCCTCGGCGAGCAGCTCGTCCGGCGTGCGCGAGACGAAGGCGCCGCGGAAGGCGGGGATGGCGCAGAACGCGCAGCGTCGGTCGCAGCCGCTGGCGAGCTTGAGCGACGCGACCGGCCCGGTGTCGAGCCGGTGCCGCAGCACCTGCCGCAGGTGGGCCGGCGTGTGCTCGTCGGTCTCGACGGCCGCGCGGGTCGGGGATCGACGGCGGCACCCTCGCTGACTACCTCGCCGCCCT
>NZ_JBFAMU010000422.1:0-4242 GCF_040656655.1 Micromonospora sp. NPDC049799 | reverse complement strand
CGGCCGGCTATCCGCCGGCCCCCGGTGGCGCGCCCGGCTACGGCGAGCGTTACGACGAGCCGACCGGCCGCTACACCGGCGACGCCACCCAGTACCCGGCTGCCGCCGACCCGTACGCGACCGGCACCTACCAGCCGGAGCCCGGCTACGGCGACCCCGAGCCGGCACCGTACGGCCGGGGCGGCGGCGAGCCGACCGGAGGCTACGGCCAGGCCGGCGGCTACGACGACCGGGGCGGCTACGACCAGGGTGGCTACGGCTCCCCCGGCGGCTACGGCCAGGCCGGCGGCTACGGCCAGGAGCCGCCCGCCCCGTCCGGTGGTTACGGCCAGGAGCCACCGGCCCCGCACGGCGGTGGCTACGGCCAGGAGCCTCCCGCCCAGCGCGCCGGATACGACGACCGCGCCGGCTACGACCAGGGTGGCTACGGCTCCCCGGGCGGCTACGGCCAGGCCGGTGGCTACGGCCAGGAGCCGCCCGCCCAGCGCGGCGGCTACGACGACCGCGCCGGCTACGACCAGGCTGGCTACGGCGGAGCCGGCTACGGCGATCCGGCGCAGACCGGTCGAGGTCGGCCCGACGGGCCGCCGGCACCGGAGCGGGGCGGCCGTCGGCTGGACTGGCTCGACGACTGACCCTCGGGCCGGGTCTTCGCGACCCGGATGACGACAACGGCGAGAGGGCCGTCCGGGTTCGGACGGCCCTCTCGCCGTGTCAGCGGCGCCGACTCGACCACGACCCGGGACGCGGGGGAGGCCGGTCGATCGTTCAGGCGGCGGAGAAGACGCCGCTCCGCAGCAGCGGCACCACGTCCGACGCGCCGGCCTGGACGGCGATCTCGACGTCCTCGGCGAAGCCGCCCTCGATGAGTTCCCGACCGGACACGCTGCCGCGTACGGCCGCCGGCACGTCCGGGATGCTGGCCAGGGCGGCGAGCGCGGTCGCGGCCTCGACGGAGAGACCACCGGGTACGCCGGAGAGGGCGTCGAGCACGCTGGCCGCCCCGAGCTGGTCCTCCACGCTGGGCCGCAGCGAGCCGTCCGGCCAACGCTCGCCGGAGGCGACCACACCGACCGGCGCGTCCGTCGAGCCGTACCCCTGGCGGCGCAGCCAACGCCCGACGGCGCCGGCGTTGCGCAGGCAGGCCGCGACCACCGGAAGCCCGGTGGCGCTGGCGGCGGCGCTGATGGCCGAGCCGTTCGGCGAGGGCAGCACCAGGTCGCTGACGAACGGCGCGGCGGTCAGCGCCGCCGGCGAGAGCGACCACGGCCGCTCCGGGCTGGTCTCGCGGCGGCCGACGGCGGCCACCGCGCCGACCCGCAGGGCGTACTCGGCGGCCTGCTCACCCCACGGAAAGGGGTGTACGCGGATGCCCCGCGCGACGGCGACCTCCACGGCGGTGGTGAACGAGAGCACGTCCACCACCACCAGGGCGGCGCAGACCCGGCCGAGTTCGGCCGCCCCCGCCAGCCCCCAGTCGAACCGGGCGCCGGAACCGGGTTGGGCGTGGACGGCCGCGGCCAAAGCCTCAGCGCTCGTCAGGCGCAGAGGACTGGTCGGTGTCGCCGGATCCCGGGGCGGACGCCCCCGTGGCCGTGGTCGGGCCCGCGGTCGGCGCTTCCGGGCCAGCGGGCGAGCCCTGCCCGGCCGGCGGTGCCTGCTCCTTGGAGGAGGACGCCGCGTCGGGCCCATCGGGGGTGGCGACGGGCTCGGCGGCACCGGTGGTCGGCACCGGGCCGGACGACGCGATCGGCTCGGACACCACGTCCGTCGGGTCCAGCGGCGGCTGGCCGGCCGGCTCGGCGACCGGCAGCGGCACCGCCTCGACGGCACCGGCCACGCCGGCCGCGGGCGCCGGAACCTCGACGACCTCCGAACCACCGAAGAGGCTCGGCAGCGTCGCGCCGTGGACCGCCCGCAGCTCGTCCAGGCCGATCCGGAACTGGCCGTGCACCTCCAGCGCGCCGCCGGTCGGGTCGGTGACGCCGATCAGTTCGAACGGCACCCCGCGCTCGGCGCAGAGGGCGGTGAACGCCTTCTCCCGACCGCGCGGCACCGACACCAGGACCCGGGCCGACGACTCACTGAACAGGTAGACGAACGGCATCGAACCACCGGCGAACCGCTCCGGCACCGCGATGCGGGCGCCGACACCGCGCCGCAGGCAGGACTCCACCAGGCTCTGCGCGAGGCCACCGTCGGAGAGGTCGTGCGCCGAGCTGAGGTGCCCGACCCGCGCGGCCTCCGCCATCAGGTCACCCAGCGTCTTCTCCCGGGCCAGGTCGACCTGCGGGGGTACGCCGCCGAGGTGCTCGTGGGTCACCCATGCCCACTCGGAGCCGGACAGCTCCACGTGGGTCTCGCCGAGCAGGTAGAGCTGGTCGTGCTCGCCGCCGGGGCGCGGCACGAAGCCCATCGGCACCCGGTCCGCGACGTTGTCGAGCACGCCGAGCACACCGACCACCGGCGTGGGGTGGATGGCCGCCGCACCGGTCTGGTTGTAGAAGCTGACGTTGCCGCCGGTCACCGGAATGCCCAGCTCGGCGCAGCCGTCGGCCAGGCCACGGACGGCCTCGGCGAACTGCCACATCACGCCCGGGTCCTCCGGCGAGCCGAAGTTGAGGCAGTCGGTGACGGCGATCGGCTTCGCACCGGTCACGGCCACGTTCCGGTACGCCTCGGCCAGCGCCAGCTTGGCGCCGTGGTACGGGTCGAGACGCGCGTACCGGCCGTTGCCGTCCACCGACAGCGCCACGCCGAGCCCGGTCCGCTCGTCGATCCGGATCACGCCGGAGTCCTCCGGCTGGGCGAGCACGGTGTTGCCCAGCACGTAGCGGTCGTACTGCTCGGTGACCCAGGTCTTGTCGCACAGGTTCGGCGACGCGATCATGCGCAGCACCGTCTCCCGCAGCGCGTCCGGGTCGGCCGGGCGGGGCAGCGTCTCGGCGCGGTCGGCCTGGAGCAGGATCAGGTCGGCGGGCTCGCGCATCGGACGGGCGTACACCGGGCCGTCGTCGACCAGCGAACCCGGCGGAACGTCGACCACGAGCTGGTCCCGCCAGGTGATCAGCAGCCGGCCGGGCTGGCCGTCCTCGGACGGCGGGGTGACCTCGCCGATCGCGGTGGCCCAGACGCCCCACTTCTCGGCGGTCTTGAGCACCGCCTCGAGCTTCTCCGGCTCGACCACCAGCAGCATCCGCTCCTGGGACTCGCTGGCGAGGATCTCGTGCGGCTCCATGGAGGCCTCGCGCAACGGCACCCGCTCCAGCCACACCCGCATGCCGGTGCCGGCCGCCGCGGCGGTCTCGGTGAGCGCGCAGGTCAGCCCGGCGCCGCCGAGGTCCTGGATGCCGACCACCAGCTCGGCGTCGTACAGCTCCAGGCACGCCTCGATGAGCAGCTTCTCCATGAACGGGTCGCCCACCTGCACCGACGGGCGGCGCTGCTCGCTGCCCTCGTCGAAGGTGGCGCTGGCGAGCACCGAGACACCGCCGATGCCGTCCCGGCCGGTCCGCGCGCCCATCAGCACGACGACGTTGCCGGGACCGGCGGCGGCCTTGTTCTGCAGCCGGCTCACCGGCAGCACACCGAGGCAGAGCGCGTTGACCAGCGGGTTGCCCTGGTAGCAGGGGTCGAAGACGACCTCACCGCCGATGTTGGGCAGGCCGAGGCAGTTGCCGTAGCCGCCGACGCCGGCGACCACGCCGGGCAGCACCCGGGCGGTGTCCGGGTGGTCGGCGGCGCCGAAGCGCAGCGGGTCCATCACCGCGACCGGGCGGGCGCCCATCGCGAGGATGTCCCGGACGATGCCGCCGACACCGGTCGCCGCGCCCTGGTACGGCTCGACGAAGCTCGGGTGGTTGTGCGACTCGACCTTGAAGGTCACCGCCAGCTCGTCGGAGATCTGCACGACGCCGGCGTTCTCGCCGATGCCGGCGAGCATCCGGTCGCTCGGCGGGGCCTTCTCACTGAACTGGCGCAGGTGCACCTTGCTCGACTTGTAGGAGCAGTGCTCGCTCCACATGATCGAGTACATCGCCAGCTCGGCCTGGGTGGGCCGGCGGCCGAGGACCTGCCGGATCCGGTCGTACTCGTCGTCGCGGAGACCCAGCTCCGCGTACGGCTGCAGCTCGCCCGGGGTGCCACCGGCGCGCGGCACGGTGTCCAGGCCGTCATGGGCCTGGTGCAGCAGCTCGGCGAAGTCTCCCAGCGTCCCGAAGCGCGGGTCGACGTTGTAGAAGT
>NZ_JBFAMU010000421.1:0-4250 GCF_040656655.1 Micromonospora sp. NPDC049799 | reverse complement strand
CCCGGTCTGCTGATGTCCGGCAACCGGGAGGAGGGTGCTGTCTTCGGCACCCTGCGGCCGAGCCCGCAGCCGCCCGGCCGGGGGACCCTGGTGCGTCGCCGCGACGGGCAGCAGCTCATCCAGACCGCCTGGTCCGAGCCGTCCTGAGCCGACCGTCAGCAGCGTCCGTCGAGGCGCGAATGTCACATCGCCGCGCTCCGGCGGGGCTGCGAGGCCTTGCCGGCGTCCGCTACGGTCTTCCGTGGAGTGTCCGTCGATGGGGTTGTGTGCCCGCGGCGGGGGAGGGCGCGGCGGATCCGCCGCCACAACAGGACGGAAGGGTGTGAGCATGGCGTTCGAGGTCGAAGCAGCGACTCTGCATACCGCCGCGAGTGACGTGCGGTCCACGCGCAGCGAGGTCGACGGTGAGCTGAAGAAGCTGTGGAACGTGGTCGACGACCTGGCCATCGCCTGGCAGGGGCAGGCGTCCACGGGCTTCCAGACGCTCATGCAGCGCTGGAGCGAAGACACGACCAAGCTGCTGACGGCGATGGACAGCATCGCCGACCTGCTCGACAAGTCGGGGACCACGCACCAGGTCAACGACGAGGAGCAGCAGCAGATGCTGGACAAGTTCCACTCTGCACTCAACCCGTGATCCGCCGACACCCGCAGGGGAGGAACTCATGAGCATCAAGGTCGACTACGCGGTCCTCGAGAGCAGCAACCAGCAGATGCAGGCCATCTCGCGGACCATCGACGAGAAGCTGGACACGCTGCGTTCCATGCTCTCGAAGCTGCAGTGGGACGGGCAGGACCGTGCCGCGTACGAGCAGCACCAGGCGCAGTGGGACGCCGCCGTCCGGGACATCAACAAGATCCTGAACGAGATCGGTGGCGCGGTGGGCATCGCCCGCGAGAACTACGTCAACACCGAGATGAGCAACGCCAAGGTGTGGAGCTGACAGAATCGCTCCGGCGGCTCCGGCCCGGCTCGGCCGGGCCGGAGCCGCACCGTGTGACGAGTGTCGAGGTCCGGGGAGTGCGATGACCGAGTGCGGGCGAAGCCGTCCGATGTGGAGGCGATCCGTCGCGGCACTCGCGGTCGGGGTTCTGTCGGGTTCGGTGTTCGTCGCTCCCGCACCGGCCACGGCCGCCGGCACCGTACGCGGCCTCCAGTGGCACCTCGACGCGCTGAAGATCCCCCAGGCGCACAAGCTCTCCCGCGGTCGCGGCGTGACGGTGGCCGTGATCGACGGCGGGGTGCATGCCGCCCACCAGGACCTGCGCGGCCAGGTGCTGCCCGGCTTCGGCACCGGGCCCGACGCGTCCCGGGACGGCCGCACCGACATGGACCGGGAGTCGGCACACGGCACCGGCATGGCGGGCATCATCGCGGCACGCGGCGGCGGCGACATGCGCAGCCTCGGCATCGCCCCCGAAGCCAAGATCCTGCCGATCAGTCTCGGGCCGAAGCAGGACGACGACGAAGTGGCGCCCGCCATCCGGTGGGCGGCCGACCACGGCGCCACGGTCATCAACATGTCCTTCGGTCGGTCCGGTCCCGAGTTGCCGGCCATCGCGGAGGCGGTCCGCTACGCCCAGAGCAGGGACGTGGTCGTGGTGGCGTCCGTGGGCAACATTTCGACCACCGGGCGCGACGTCATCTCGCCGGCCCGGCTGCCCGGGGTCGTCGCGGTCGGAGCCACCGACAAGCTCGGCGCTCTGTGGGCCGAGTCGGCGACGGGGCCGGAGGTGGTGGTGGCGGCCCCGGGCGCGCGACTGATCTCGCCGGCCTCCCCCACCGCCTCACCGAACGGCTACCTCGTCGGGGACGGGACCAGCCCCGCGGCGGCCGTGGTCTCCGGTGTGGTGGCGCTGATCCGGGCCCGCTATCCCGACGCCGACGCGGCGAACGTCGTCAACCGTCTGATCCGGACCGCCCGCGACGAGGGAGCGTCCGGCCGGGACCCCGAGTTCGGGTTCGGGTCCGTGGATGTGCTGGCGGCGTTGACCGCCCGGGTGGACCCGGTCGAGGCCAACCCGCTCCTCTCCGGGGCCCGGTCCGCCGCGCCGTCCGCCGTGCCGAAGGCGGACGACGAGCGCGACGACGGCCCGGCTGTCGCGTTCGAGGTCAAGAACGAGGCCGGCCTGATCGTGGTCGGCGGGCTCTGCCTGGTGGCGGTGCTCGTCGGCGTGGTCCTCCTGGTGGTGGCCCTGCGCCGGTCACGTCGCCGCCGCGCGCCGGGTGGGCCGTTTCCCCCGCCGGGCGCCCACGGCCCGTACCCGCCGGCCGGCCCTCCACCGGGGTATCCGGCTCCACCGCCTCCGGGCTGGCCCGCGCCGACGCCACCCGCGGGTCCGCCGCACGCGGTGCCCAGCCCGCCCGGGCCCGGAGCGCCGACGGCACACCCGTACCCGTACCAGCCGCATCCGTACCAGCCACGGCCGCTGGGTCAGCCGTCGCCGCACCCGCCCGCCGGTCCGGCGGGTCCGCCGGCCAACCCGCCCGCGTGACCCGACGCGACCCGCAGTGACCGACACCGGCCCAGCGCCACGGGGAGGACAGGAATGAGCGAGGACACGACCGGCCCCGACCGGATCGAGAAGTCGGTGCCGATCCCGGTGGTCGTCCCACCGGTGGCCGGCCCGACCGGCGCCTTTCCGACCGTGCTGGACAGCCCGTTCCGGTACGGCGTCCGCCACGACGACGTGGGGCTGAGCCAGGCCCGCACGCCGGAGGAACTGGTCGCCGGCCCGAACGAGCGGGGCGTGACGACCGTCTGGGACGCCGCCAGCCTCGACTCGGCCATCGACTGGTTGGAGACGCACGCGAACTACCTCCGCCGGCTGTCGTACGACATGGCGTCGATCAAGGAGCGCCTCGGCGGTGACAATCCGACGACGAGCGCACTCGGCGGTTTCCCGTACGCGCAGCAGCTCACCCGCACCCACTCGATGCTGCACGGCACGACGGAGCAGGGGCTCAAGAGGCTGTCGGACAACCTCTACGCGGCGGCCCGGGCGCTGGAGACGGTGAAGCGCAACTACGAGACCGCCGAGCAGGCCAACGCCATGTCGGCCGACGAGATGCGGCAGGCGTTCAGCAACGCGGCCCGCGGTGGCGGCGCGTCGGACGGGGGGCAGCGGTGAGCGGCAAGAGCTGGGAGGACATGGCCCGCGAGGTGCTCGTGCAGGGGCGCCCGGCGGACATCGGCAGTGCCGCCCTCGGGTGGCAGGAGCTGATCCGCAACGTGGGCCAGGTCAAGGAGAGCCTGGAACAGAACGTCAAGGACCTCGGCGCGGCCTGGAAGGGCCCGGCGTACGAGGCGTTCAAGGAGAAGATCGAGGCGCTCGCCCGCGACGCCGGCACGATCGTCGACGCCGTCGAGCGGCCCGGCAGCGACCGGCGGAGCATCGTGAGCGTGCTGGAGACCGCCGCCCGCAACCTGGAGGACGCCCAGGTCGCCATGCCGGTGCCGGCGTCCTGCGTCGGTGACGTGCTGGCCGCGCGCAACGGCGAGATCACCCTCGACAACGGCCTCTTCGAGACGAGCCTCAAGGCCGACTGGATGGGCAGCTGGCCGGTCGAGCAGATCGGCAAGTTCGGCGACTGGCTCTCCGAGTTCGTCTTCGACAACACGGAGAAGGCGCGCGAGGCGTACGAGACGGTCGACGGGCAGTTCCAGCAGCGCGACATGGAGACCCCGCAGGGCGGGCAGGTCGATACAGGAGGCGTGACACCGCCGGAGATCCCGAACCTTGGCGGGGGGCCGGGCGCCGGCAGTGTCGGCGGCGTGCCCGGTCTCGGCGGTGCACCGTCCACGGGCGGCATCGGTGGTGGCGTCCCCTCGGTGGGTGCCGGCGGCCTGCCCGGCACCGGCTCGGGCGGTGGTGGCCTGGGCTCCGGCGTCCACCCGGACCTCACCCCCGGTGGCTTCGGCACCGGCACCGGGACCACGCCGGGCACCGGGTCGCTCTCCGGGTTGGGCCCGGGCACCGGCGCCAGCCTGGCCGAGGACTACGGCAGCGGCCTGGCCGGTGTCGGCACCGGGACGGCTCCCGGGCTCGGGTCCGGGTTCGGCGGTGGCGGCGTACCGGGAACCACCGGGCTCGGCGGTGGCGGCCTGGGTGGCGGCAGTGGCGCCGGCCTGGCGGGTGCCGGCGGCGGGATGATCCCCGGCGGCGGTGCGCTGTGCCCGCGTCCGCTGAAGATCAGCGACTGGCCGGCGGCGCGCAGGACCTTGTCCAGCTTGATCGGGTTGGTGACG
>NZ_JBFAMU010000420.1:0-4255 GCF_040656655.1 Micromonospora sp. NPDC049799 | reverse complement strand
GGCGGCCAGCGCCGCCGGCTCCGGCGGCACGACCCAGCCCGCCTCACCGGCCACGACGCCGACCGGCACGCCGGGCACCGAGGCGCTGACGGCCGGGCCGGTGCCGGCCGGTTCGCGGGGAGTGTCCGCGCCGACCAGGTACGGGATGCCGCCGAGGGCCGTGCCGAGCACCGGCCGGCCCGCCGCGAGCGCCTCGATGATCACCGTGGGCAGCACGTCGTGCCAGGTGGAGGTGGCGAGCACCACGGCGCTCGCCTCCAGGGCCGCGCGGACACCCGTACGGTCCAGCGGGCCCAGGAACGTCACGTCCGAGCGTTCCGCGGCGGCAGCCTCCACCAGGGGGCGCAGCTCACCGTCGCCGGCGATGCGCAGCGGCCCGCGCGCGCCGTCCGGTTGCCGCCGCCAGGCGTCCAGCAGCAGGTCCAGCCCCTTCTCCGGGGAGAGGCGGCCGAGGAAGAGGAAGCCCTCGCCGAGCGGGGCGGGGCGGCCCGGGTCGGGGATCGCGTTGGGCTTCACGACGATCCGGTCGTCCGGGATGCCGTAGTCGCGCAGGTGGTCGGCGACGGCGGTGGTCAGTGCGACGAACCGGTCCACCGACTTCCAGGTCGGTCGGTGCACGGCGAGCGTGGTGGCCATCAGCGCGCTCTGCGCCCGGGAGCCCCGGTAGCAGCGGTGCACCACCGCCGGGACACCCAGCGCCCGACCGCGGCAGTCCTGGCAGATCATGCCGTCGCGGAAGTACAGCCCGGACGAGCACACCTGCCGGTAGTTGTGCACCGTCTGCACCACCGGCACGCCACGCCTGTGCGCGGTCCGCACCACCCAGGGCGACAGCAGGGGGTACGGGTTGTGCAGGTGGAGCACGTCCGGACGGCGCTCGGTGAGCAGCCGGTCCAGGTCGTGCTGGGCCTTCGGGGCCCAGATCGGCGAGATCGGCAGCAGCGCCTTCGCCGCCTTCGACATCGAGGGGATCTCGTCGGAGCTGCGGATGAACGGCAGCACCTCCACCCCGGCCGCCGTGAGCTGGGTGATCTCCGCGTCGACGATCGTGTTCTCACCGGAGGGCTGAGCCTCGCGGTACCGGTTGTGCGCCACCACCACTCTCACGGGAAAGAAGGCTACCGTTGGCGGGTGCCCGAACTACCGGAGGTTGAGGCGCTCGCGGGTTACCTGCGACAGCGCGCGGTGGGGCGGCGTGTCGACCGGCTGGAGGTCGCCGCGATCAGCGCCCTGAAGACGTACGACCCGGCCCCGACGGCCGCGGCCGGGCGAACGGTGACGGACGCGCGGCGGCAGGGAAAGTTCCTCGACGTGGTGCTCGACGGCGACCTGCACGTGGTGATCCACCTGGCCCGGGCGGGCTGGCTGCACTACCGGGAGGCGTTCCCGTCCGCCATGCCGCTGCGACCCGGCAAGGGTCCCATCGCACTGCGGGTACGCCTCGACGACGGCTCCGGCTTCGACCTGACCGAGGCCGGCACCCAGAAGAGCCTCGCGGTCTACCTGGTGACCGATCCGGCGACCGTGCCCGGGGTGGCCCGGCTGGGCCCGGACGCCCTCGCCGCCGACCTGGCCACGTTCTCCGAGCGGCTGCGCAGCCGCCGGGGCCAGGTCAAGGGGGTGCTCACGGACCAGACCGTGCTGTCCGGGGTGGGCAACGCGTACTCGGACGAGATCCTGCACGCGGCGAAGCTGTCGCCGTTCGCGCTGACCACCAAGCTGACCGACGACCAGGTGGCCACGCTGCACGCGGCGACCCGACAGGTGCTCGGCGACGCGGTGACCCGGTCGCTGGGCCAGCGGGCCGCCGAACTGAAGGGCGAGAAGCGGTCCGGCCTGAAGGTGCACGCCCGGACCGGGTTGCCCTGCCCGGTCTGCGGCGACACGGTCCGCGAGGTGTCGTTCGCCGACTCCAGCCTGCAGTACTGTCCGACCTGCCAGACCGGCGGCAAACCGCTCGCTGACCGACGGTTGTCTCGATTGGTACGGTGAGTGACGACGCTCTCGATTACGGAGAGGAATCGGCTGCCCCGCGCCGAACGTCCGAGTCGCGGCTCTACCCTGGTCGCCATCCATCGGTATAGTGGCTCGGTCCCCGGCTTCCGAAATGGCTTGAAGCCGGCCAGTTGCCAGGCGACGCCGGTCGTACGCAAAGGCCCTTCGGGTCCGCGCACCCGTCCGGTGGCCGCGTGGGAGACTGGGACGGTGGGCGACCCGGGCCCTCACGGCGAGTGAGCGGCGCGAGTCATGCGGGAGGACATGGGTGAGGTGACGGCAAGCCTCCAGCGCCCGGTAACCAACACAGGCCGGAGCGAACTCGTGCGGCACGTCGACAGCTTCGAGATCCAGCCGCCGGCGCCGCCATCCCACAACGGCGTGCCCCGGTCGGCGTGGGCCCGCGCCCGGCGCCGGGTGTCGCGCTGGCACCGGCCCTACACCGCCGTTCTGCTGCTGCTGGACTTCGCGGCGGCGGCGTTCGCCAGCTTCACGGCGATCCACACCTTCGACCAGGCGCGGTCCGGGTTCTACAAGGCCGACGAGGACCCGACCTGGTTCTTCACGGTGGCGTTCGGCCTGCTCCCGCTCGGCTGGGTGATCAGCCTCTGGTTCAACCGGGCCTACGACCGGCGCTACCTGGGCCTGGGGCCGGACGAGTACAAGCGCGTCATGCGATCCGGTGTGGCGGTGGCCGCGACGGTCTCGTTCCTGGCCTTCGCCACCAAGACCGACCTGTCCCGCTACACCGTCGGCACCGCGCTGCTCGGCGCCCTCCTGCTGGTCCTGCTGGGCCGCATCCTGGCTCGGTTCGTGCTGCACGTGATCCGGCGCAACGTGGGTCAGGCCGGGCACCGGATGGTGCTCGTGGGCACCCTGCCCGAGTGCCTGGAGGTCTACCGCTCGGTCACCCGGAGCCCGTCCGCGGGCCTGGTCCCGGTCGCGATCCACATCACCGACGGCTACGCCGCGGTGCGGGGCATGGAGACCCCGGTCCCGGTGTACGCCGGCCGTGACGTCCTCGCCCTGGTCCGGGAGGTCGGCGGCGACACGATCGCGGTCTGCGGCTCGGCCAGCGCCGAACCGGGCGAGCTGCGCCGGTTGGCCTGGCAGCTGGAGGGCTCCGGCGTCGACCTGGTCGTCGCCCCGCAGCTCACCGACATCGCCGGCCCCCGTGTGCACATCCGGCCGATCGAGGGTCTGCCGCTGCTGCACGTCGAGGAGCCGACCCTCTCCGGGCCGGCGCTGCTGGCGAAGAACCTCCTCGACCGGTTCGCCGCCGGGCTGGGCCTGCTGCTGTTGGTTCCCCTCTTCCTGGTCATCGCGATCGCGATCCGGTTCTCCGACGCCGGCCCGGTCTTCTTCCGCCAGCCCCGCGTGGGGCACGAGGGGCGGACGTTCCGGGTGTGGAAGTTCCGGACGATGTACGTCGACGCCGAGGACCGCCTGGCCGGCCTGGTCGACCAGAACGAGACCGACGGCATGCTGTTCAAGATGAAGCAGGACCCCCGGGTCTTCCCGGTGGGCCGCTTCCTGCGTGCCTCGTCGCTGGACGAGCTGCCGCAGCTGATCAACGTCTTCAAGGGCGAGATGTCGCTGGTGGGGCCGCGCCCGCTGCCCGCCGACGACGGCGACTTCCTCGGCGACGTCCGGCGGCGGCTGCTGGTCAAGCCGGGCATGACCGGCCTCTGGCAGGTGTCCGGCCGCTCCGACCTGTCCTGGGACGAGGCGGTCCGGCTGGACCTCTACTACGTCGACAACTGGTCGCTCGCGTACGACCTCAGCATCCTGTGGCGGACCGTCGGGGTGGTGCTCGCCCGCAAGGGCGCGTACTAGCGCACCGGGCGGCCACCCGTCAGGATCGCTGCGTGGGTGGCAACCTCTCCGCCGTCTTCGGCGTCGTCTCACTGGTCACCGCGCTGGCCGCGGCCCTGTACGCGGTGGCGCGCCTGCGTGGCCGGCGGGGCATCGCCACGGCCACCCAACGGGCCACGTACGAGGTGCTGCACACCGCCGGACTCGCGGCCGAGCCGCTGCGCGCCGGGCTGACCGCCACGCACGCGGCGAAGGCCGTACGCCATCTGCGGGCGCTGGTGGGGTCGGCCGGGCTGGCGCTCACCGACACCGACCGGTTGCTGGCCCTGGACGGGCGCGGCGCCCACCACGACGCGCAACTGGTCGCGGCGGCCCGGCGGGCGGTGGCGACCCGGACGGGACCGAGTATCGCGTCGACTTCACGGACGAGGAGTACCGCGGGCTC
>NZ_JBFAMU010000419.1:0-4277 GCF_040656655.1 Micromonospora sp. NPDC049799 | reverse complement strand
ATAGGTATGGGACCGAGTAGGCCTATAGGTGTTAGCAATGCAGGTATGTCCGTTTCGGCTCCTGCCCGACTAACGTCCTACAGCGCCCAGCCGTCCGCCCCCGGCCGTGCCTCGATGACGAGCAGCAGCGGTACCGGCTGCACCAGAAGCAGCCCGGCGAACCACGGTCCGGTCAGCCCGCTGAGCCGGGCGTACCCGACGGCGACCGCCGCGCTGGCCCCCCCGACCAGCGCGGCGTACCTCGTGCCGGACCAACCGGCCACCCCGGCCAGGTCCACCGTCCAGGCGGCGTACCCGTCCAGGAGCACCAGGAGCAGACCCACCGCCGCGACGGTCTCCGCGGTGCCCCGCAGGCCCCGCCGCGCCAGCGGCAGCGGGACCGCCAGGGCGAGGGCGGTGAGGGCGGCCAGGATCAGCGCCCGTCCGGCGATCCCGACACTGGCCCACGCGACCGCGGTGAAGACCACCGCGGCGGTGCCGAGCAGCAGTCCACCGAGGACGAACAGCACGCCCTGCACCGTGCGGGTCGACGTCTCCGCCTCGCCGGGCCGCGCCGGAAGGATCTCCGGCGCCGGAAGCACCGGCGGCCGTCCCACCGCCGGGGCCGGACGGACCGGCGCCGGGAACTCCGCCCGAATCGCGGCCGCCACCTCCGCACGCCGCCGCCGGGCCGTCCCGAGCCGCTCGGTGACCTCGTGGTACGCCTGACGCGCCCGCTCGGCTTCCGCGCCGAGCGCGACGATCTCCCGGTCGAGCCGGAACACCTCGGCCGCTGGCGGGTACGGCGGGCGGCCGCAGCCGGAGCAGCCGGTGCCGAGATCGGCCGGTGCGCCGCAGGCGGGGCAGGGGTAGGCGGAGTTCTCCACGCGGCCATCCTCGACCTCCGGAGATCACCGGACCAGAGTGCGCGTACCTAGCCGGGACTGGCCGGTCAGGGACGGGTGTGGTCGTGCACCCATGCGGTGTAGTCGGGATTGCCGCTCTCCACCCGGGTCACCAGGATCTCCGGCACCTCGTACGGGTGGCTGGCCCGGATCTGCTCCATCAGGGCGGTGACCCGGTCCGGTGCGGTCTTGAAGCGCACCTCCCACTCGCTGCTGGTCTCCACGTTCGACCGCCACCAGTAGGTGCTGTCCACCGTGCCGCCCACCTGGGCGCAGGCGGCAAGCCGGCCGGCGACCGCCGCGGCCGCCAGGACGTCGGCCACCGACCGCGCGTCCACCACCGTCGTCACGACGCAGATCTGATCCACCTTCGCACCCTACGCGGTGCCGTCGCGATTGGCCGCGATCCACTCGTCGATCCGGCTCCACCAGTCGAAGAGCCAGTCGATGCGTTCCTGCCGGCCGGTCGGGACGTTCTCCGGAGGTACGGACCAGAACCGCATGATGATCCGCTTGTCCATCGGCAGTTCGCGCCACACGTCGGCCACCGTGAGCAGCCGGTCCAGCCCGGTGTGGGCCACGAAGACGACACCGGCGTCCGGTGCCGCGTCCAGGGCCGCGAGCAGCCCGCCGGGCTGCGGGGCGAGCACGTGCTGCATCCGTTCCGCGCGCAGAGCCATGCGTTCCAGGCCGAGGGAGCGCAGCCGGGCGATGGCCCGCAGGCGGCGCTTCGGGGTGAAGTTGCCGCCCTCCGGGAAGATCACGAACGCGTCGTCGTCGTCCAGACCGGTGGCGAGGTGTCCGATCTGCTCGGTCGCGGAGCCCCGGCCATCCGGGCCCGGCGCGAGGAAGCGGGTCGGCAGCCGGTTGAGCAGCACGTCGATCGCCGGGTCCCACTGGAGGCTGTCCTTGAGGACGATCCGGGGCTCCCGCCGGAACCAGTTGACCAGCGCGTGGATCAGGATGAAGGAGTCACCCGGGCCGGCGTGCCGGCAGAGCACGAGCTCCGGCCGGCCGGGCAGGGCGGTGTCCGGGTCGGTGCCGACCACGTCGATGCTCAGCCGCAGCGTCCACCGGGCCTGCCAGAACAGCACCCGCAGGAACCAGCCGGCCAGCACGTAGTGGGCGCGCTGGAAGGCCGGTGCCCGCACCCGCCAGCCGAAGCCGGAGCCGACCCAGAGTGCGAAGAGCGCGAGCAGCGCTGCCGCGTCCCAGATCAGGTAGACGGCACCCACCCACACCACGCGCAGGGGCCGCAGGCGGCCGGGCACGAACGGTGAGGCGGCCAACGCCAGCAGCGCCCACACCGGGACCGTGGTCACCACCGTCACCGCGAGCAGCACCACGCCGGGCGCGAGCAGCAGCCGGCGCAGCCACCGTGGGGGCAGCGGCATCAGCGTTCCAGCTGCGCCAGGTAGCGCCGGGAGGCCGTGTAGGCGCGGCTGATCCGCCGCCCCACCGCGGCCATGTCCCGGTACGCCCAGGGCGTGTCGTCGCGCGGCTCCAGCCCGCCGGTCGGCAGCACGTGCACCTCCACGCCGTCGGGCAGCGCCGCCATCTCGCGCGCGAACCGGTGCCGGCGGGCGATCTCGAACGCGACCTGGGCGATCTCCCAGGGCCGCTTGGGCGGGCTCAGCGCCCGCTCGATCCGACCCACCTGGAGGACGAAGATGCGCCCGGCGCCCACGGCGACCGCCTCGCCGATGGGGATGGAGTTGACGATGCCGCCGTCGATGTAGTGATTGTCGCCGATCCGGGCCGGCGGCAGCAGCCCCGGCACGGAGGCGCTGGCCAGCACGGCCGGCACCACCGGCCCGGTGTCGAACCAGTGCTCGGCGGCCCGCTCGATGTTCGCCGCACAGCAGCGGAAGGGCACCCGCAGGTCGGCGAAGGTGGTCTCCGCGCCCAGCTCGCCCTCCAGCAGCTTGCGCAGGGGGCGGGGCGAGTGCAGGTGGGTACGGGCGGCGAACCGGCGCACCTGCCGGGCGACCGAGTCGCCGTACACCTCGCTCGCCTCCGGTGAGGCCCAGAGCCGCACCAGCCGGTCGGTGACCGCCTCGGACGGGTCGGCGGCGACCAGCGCGCCGTTGACCGCGCCGATGGACGTGCCGATCACCAGGTCGGGCTGGATCCCGGCGCGGAACAGGGCACGCAGCATGCCCACCTCGACCGCCCCGAGGACGCCTCCACCTCCGAGCACGAACGCCACCGGTCCCCGCGACATGGCGTCAATCCTGGCACGCCCGCGCTGCCCGGCCGCCGCAGGTGGGGGGCGGGGCCGTTGACACGACGGAAACGGTCCCGCAACCTGATAGCGCTCCCACCCCCCGAGGCAGGTGCGAAACGTGAAGCCAGCGCTGCGTCCCGGCCGGTTGCTGGCCGACCGATACCGGCTCGTCGACCAGATCGGCGCGGGCGGAATGTCGGTGATCTGGCGTGCCCGTGACGAGGTGCTGGACCGCAGCGTGGCGGTGAAGGTGCTCGCGCCGTCGCTCGCGGCGGACGCCCGGTTCCGGGACATGGTCCGCTCCGAGGCCCGGTCGGCCGCCAAACTGGTCCATCCGCACGTGACGTCGGTACACGACTACGGCGAGACGGTCGCCCCGGACGGCACGATCATGTCGTTCGTCGTGATGGAGCTGCTGGCCGGCGAGGAGCTGGAGCTGCGACTCACCGAGGGTCCGCTGCCCTGGCCGGAGGCGGTACGGATCGGCGCGCAGGTGGCCGACGCGCTGGCCGCCGCGCACCGGCTCGGCATCGTGCACCGGGACATCACCCCGTCCAACGTGATGATGACGCCGGCCGGCGCCAAGGTGCTCGACTTCGGCATCGCCACCCGGATCGGCGCGCCGGACGAGGACGAGGACGGCGAGACCTTCGGCACCCCGGCGTACGTGGCACCGGAACGGCTCGACGGTGCGCCGGCGCAGCCCGCCACCGACGTCTACTCGCTGGGCGTGCTGCTGCACGAGGCGCTCACCGGGCGGGTGCCGTACCCGGCGGACACCTGGGAGCAGCTCAGCGCCGCGCTGGCCGACGGCGGCCCACCGACTCGGGTCGAGGTGCCGGGCCTGCCGCCGGAGGTCGCCGACGTCTGCCTGCGCTGCCTGTCCCGGAATCCGGCCGAACGCCCCACCGCCCGTCAGGTCGCCGCCGCGCTGACCCCGACCCCGACGGCGGTGGCCGGAGACGGAACGCCGGCCGGGATCGGGTCCACGGCCGGGATCCGGTCCACGGTCGCAGACGTGACACCGGCCGGGGCGCCCGGTCCCCCGACGCGCCGCCGTTCCCGTCCGCCCCGGCCGGTCCTGGTCGTGCCGGTGGTGCTGGTGGTCGGCGCGGCGCTGCTGGCACCCGTCGTGTGGCGGGACGAGCCGCGCCCGGGCGACGCCC
>NZ_JBFAMU010000418.1:0-4286 GCF_040656655.1 Micromonospora sp. NPDC049799 | reverse complement strand
CACTTATCAGCCTGGCCCGAGATATGGCCCAGACTGGACAATCGAACCCCGCTGAGCTTCCAATCGCCGTGAAGCACGGCTCCAAGTACCTCATCTTGGAGGGAAACCGTAGGTTCGCTGCCCTTAAGTTGATGCGGGATCCGGCATTAGCCGATGACGAGGCGCATCAGAAGGCGTTCCGGCGAGCGGCCGCCCTCGGGACTCCGCCTGCGACGGTGTTTACGCTTGTGACCTCCTCTAGGGAGGAGGCCGATCACTGGATCGTTTTGCGTCATACCGGCGAGAATGGTGGCAGGGGAATCAAGCGCTGGAGCGCCGCACAGACTGCCACCCACCGCCGCCGGGCCAACAAGTCAGTTGATAGCGGAACGCTTCGCTCAATTGCCATCGCTGACGAGTTGGAAGAGGCTTATGCGGCTGACCAGGACTTGGCCGACTTGATCAGAAAGACGCGTCGAGAGAAGCTTACGAACATTGGTCGCTTCTTCTCCAACGACGTACTGACAGCGCTCCATCTGACAATTAGGGCCGAGGACAGCGGCAACCTACTCCGCGATAGAACTCTTTGGGCTCACCACACCGCCGGTCAGCTTCGGGACTTCTTCTTCTGGGCCTTTGACTTAGTTCTTAATAATCCAGTGGATGCCTACAAGAACCCTACGGTCCGGCGTCGAGCCCTACTTACGGTTCCGCATCTAATTCCGAATCTGGATGTCGCGTCTGACAATGCCTCGCGCCTAGCCGACCGGTCAGCGACCCAGCCCACGGCCGATTCTGGTGAGGAGGCGTCCGAAGACCAGGAGCCAACGTCGGCCAGCTCCACCGGAGGTGCCGGCGGTTCTCAAGGCTCAGGATCACATGGGCAGGACCCGGATCAGGGCGAGGCTGCCGGTGGCCCCGAGGAGGACGAAGACGATGAACCGAAGACACAAGCGCGACGCAAGCACGAAGCGAAGCCAGAGCGGTATCTGTTTCAAGGGCTCAGGTTGCCGAAGCACCCTCTGCGCATCCAGCAACTCCTCAAGGAGTGCAGGAATCTTGACGTAGAACAATACCCCGGCGTGGCGTGCGTTATGGCACGGATTATGGTCGAGCTCTCGGTATCAACCGAAGAAGTACTCAAGATTTCAGGGGCCAAGGAGAAGGACTCGCTCAAAGTCAAGGTAGTCTCAATGCTGAGAGTCCTCGATCCCGATATTGAACACCCTGTCAAAAGAAAGAGAAAGGAGCTGGCGCAGGCGTATCTAGAGGCATCCGACTACGGAATCCAATACCTTAACGGCTTCGTGCACAATCCTGACCTGCGGCCGGACCCTCAATTAGCCCGCAGGTTCAGCAAAGCCTTCCGTCCATTCCTCGAACAAGTGGACGGGGCCCTCTGAGGATGCGATACATCTCGCCGCTTAGGTATCCGGGCGGGAAGGGCAAGCTCGGGCCCTACTTCGCCCGCGTTCTGGCAAGTCAAACCCTGCCTATTACCGCCTATGCAGAGCCATACGCCGGCGGCGCGGGCGCAGGCTTGTACCTCCTCGCCGAGGGACATATCGATCACTTACTGATTAATGACCTAAACCCCGGAATCGCTGCCTTCTGGCGCAGCCTATTGCAAGAGACCAACGAGTTCGTCGACAAGCTTCAACTTGAGGTGGTCTCGCTTGATTCATGGCATCGGCACCGCGAGACGTACCTCAACCCGACAGGCAAGTCCGACCTGGACTTAGGATTCGCAACTTTCTTCTTGAATCGGTGCAATAGGTCGGGAATTTTGACTGCTCGACCGATTGGCGGGCTGGATCAGAGTGGCCGGTGGAAAATTGATGCCCGCTTCAACAAAGAGGAATTAGCGGCCCGAATTCGCCATCTTCAGACGCTAGCGAAGCGGATTAGCGTAAGCGAGAAGCCTGCCTTGGACTTCGTGACGAGCGTCTCTAGGCGTTCGAAGCCTGTACTTCTCTATGTGGATCCGCCATACCTAGTCAAAGGTGAAGAGTTGTACATGAGCTCCCATTCCTGGGAGGACCATGAGAAGCTGGCTGCCGTCCTTGCCAAGTCTCGCCATCCATGGATCCTCACCTACGATGTCGACGAAAGAGTGCGCGGCCTTTACCCCTCCAACAGATGCCTTCGGTACAGCATCTCCCACACGGCACAGGCACAAAAGGTGGGCCGGGAATTCATGCTGTTCAGTCGTGGTCTAAGGATTAACGACCTGTCCGTCGCGTCGAACCGAAAAGGAGCCTGGGTCGATTCGGATGCCGCTGCTCTGCAGCGGTAGGCTACGTGTTGCGAAGCGTGGACGGCCAGATTCTATGCTCGGGATCCCAGAAGACGGCATAGAACTCTGGGTCACGCCGGAAGCCATAGAGGCGTTGCTCTCCGCTGATTCGAAGCCGGCTAACGTTCGTCTCGTCTGCGAGCCCCAATTCCTGCAAGCGACGAAAGGCGTCGCCATTCGGTAGGTCGACCGGATCGCCGTAATCCACGCCGGGGCCGGTAGGAGGCCTGAAGACCTCGCCAGGGGTCATTGACTCCATGTGACGGAGTCGCGTCATAAGGGCAACGATGACAGCGGAGTCCGATGCTCCGAGGCACCAAGGCCCTCCAAAGTCGAACCTCGTCCAGCGGACAGTGAAGAGGTGCGGATGGGCGGCTGCGAAGCCAGGTGGGCGCTCAGCAGCAACGGGGACAGATTTGCGGGGAGGGCCCTGGTAGGCCCTCCCCGCAGGAATCTTCTTATTTCTCCCCATCGGGCGGACTATTCACCCTCGGAGTAGATGCCCAGGTAGTACTCATGCATGGCGGCGGGCTCGATGACCTCGTTCCCGCGTTCCATCGGGGCCAGGTCGGCCGCCTCCCGTGCAGCCCGCCACGGCGTCTCCCGGTGGGTCAGGTCGGACAGGTGATGAGCGGACATGTCACCGTAGAACTCAAGCACCGCATCCACCGTGCTCGACTCGTCCTCACTCAGTCTTGCGCTGTCGCCGGGGATATCTCCCTCGGCGAGCCTGAAGCGTCCGCGGTGCAGCCGGTACAGATCATTGATCACTGGTCCGTTGGCCCACGCCTCGATACGCGAGTCGAACAGCAGTTCTTCTTCCCATACCAAGTGCCACGCCTGAGAGTAGTAGCAGAGCTTCTGCAACTTCATCGCCGTCATTGGCCCACGCTCGGACAGGATGTAGGCAGCAACGTCTTCGACCCGTGCCATCTCCCTCACCTCCTGGCAGGCCTCCCCACGCCCGCCTGTTGGGTCGCATCAGGGTAGCGGTCCACTCCGACGTTCTCCACAACCAACGGTACCCAATCCACAGGGTTATGCACAGGTTCATGCACAGTATGACCCTTTCGTCGCTGCCAGCGTCATCTTGTGAGTTGCGAGACAACCCGACGCGGTTGCACGATCGGGCAGCAAGATCGTCAGGCACAAGGCGGGCGCAACTGACGCTGGCAAGGGCCGTAAACCGATGTAAGGCAACGAAAGGCCCCCCAGGTCAGGAGGCCGATCCGCCCGTTCTGCGATGATCCACAGGCCGTCGAAGGAGTTCAGGGGTTCAAGCCCCAGCCTGACCAAGTGAAGACCTGTTGGACCGCCATAGCGGCGGTGGCGGAAGCGCGGGCGCTGCCGGGAGACTAGCCGGATGGACGATCCCTTCGCCGCAGCGTCACCCGACCTACCGGCCTCCACATGGACAGGAATCGACAACGGCGCTGAGGTGCTGGCCGTGACCCGTCATCCTGTCTATGGCGCGACCTACCGGTGCCGCCCATGGATGGCGATCTACCCGTGGACGGCGGAGGTACGCGATGCCGTTGTGGTGTTCCGCGGTCCCGAGACCACCGCGCCTTTGATCGGGCAGGCACGGGTGTTGCAGCTGCGCCGCAACGGCGCGCAGGTCAGGCGCGTCGGCGTCGGCTGGGGCGGCGAGGATGAGCGGTTCAACGACGAGCCTGAGTTCGAGCTGATACTCGACCGACACGTGGCGGTCGAGGTCGGGGATTCGATCGCGTTCGCGTCGGGTACACGCCGGCCGAGGACGTCAACGAAGAGTGAGTTCAGTCAGGGGCCGGAGGCAGCAATGAGGCAGCAAGCCTTTGATTCAGATGGGTACGAGGCGGCAGAGGACGCCTAGCGTCAGCTGCTCAAGCGCACTGGTCGGCAATGATCGGCACGAGCCGACAAGGTGTGTCCGGCTCCCCCCGACGGGGGTCGTCCCTTTTCGGGAGAAGTGCTGCGTCGCAGGTCACAGGTCGTCTCCGTCCCCGTCGAAGCCGTCTGCCGAGGGCGT
>NZ_JBFAMU010000417.1:0-4289 GCF_040656655.1 Micromonospora sp. NPDC049799 | reverse complement strand
CCGAGGGCCAGGGCACCGAGCACGGCCGTCGCGCCGAGCGCCAGCCCACGGCGCGACCGAGACCGGCGACCGGCCGGAACTACCGCTTTCCGAGAATTCATTCTTCCTCCCGATTGGTGGGAAACGCGCGCCAACGCCGCCCGATCGTCGCAATTCCGCGCTTCGCGGGAGCGTACGGCCGGGCGCGCCGGCGGCGTCCGCTCGCCACGGTTGGGGAGTGCACAACGAAAGGATTCGGCCAGCGCCAAAAAGTGTCGAACGGCAACGTAATGGGAGTCGATCCGGCGAGTCAATACAGCCGGCGACAGAAGCCCGACAAAGGTGCGCGAGGTGGGTAGCCGGCCACGGAAGGGCTCCGGCAGAACCTCTTGGAACAGGGGTGAGCAGGGGTTCCGCACCGGTCCCGCGAGGCCGAAGTAGGGGTGCTAGGGGCTATCCGGCCTGATTGCCGCTACCTATCCTTGACGACTGGGCAGAGAATTGTCGGCGGCGGTGCCGTCGTTTTTGACGCCAACCGGGCACCTCACTGTCCCTTACAAATGTGGAATTGCGCACCCGGGTGGCATTTTGCCTGCCGCCGGCCCGTCCACCAGAAGAGGAACGGAAGATGAGGAAAGGCACATGACCGGACCTGACGCCGCGCCTGGAGAGGAAAATGGTCGGCTGTGCCCGGTGGCGGTGGTCGGGATGGCATGCCGGCTGCCCGGCGCGGCGGACCCGGAAGCCTTCTGGCGGCTGCTGCGGGCCGGGACGAGTGCGGTGGGTGAGGTGCCCGAGGACCGGTGGCGGGCCGACGGAACGGTTCGGCACGGGGCCTTCCTCGACGACCTCGGAGGGTTCGACGCGGATTTCTTCGGTGTCTCGCCGCGCGAGGCGGCGGCGATGGACCCGCAGCAACGGTTGATGCTGGAGCTGGCGTGGGAGGCGGTCGAGGACGCGGGGACCACGCCGGCCGCGCTGGCCGGGACGGCCGCCGGTGTTTTCGTCGGCGCGATCTGGGACGACTACGCCCACCTGACCTACCGCGTCGGGGTGGACGGAATCACCCCGCACACCGTGACGGGGCTGCACCGCAGCATCCTCGCCAACCGGATCTCCTATCTGTTCGACCTGCACGGTCCGAGCCTGGCGGTGGACACCGGACAGTCCTCGTCGCTGGTCGCCGTCCACCTGGCGTGCGAGAGCCTGCGCAACGGCGAGTCCACGATCGCGCTGGCCGGCGGTGTGAACCTCAACATCCTGCCGGAGAGCGCAGTCGGTACCGAGCGGTTCGGCGGCCTCTCCCCCGACGGGCGGTGTTTCACCTTCGACGCCCGTGCGAACGGGTACGTGCGGGGCGAGGGCGGGGCCCTCGTGCTGCTGAAGCCCCTGGCGGACGCGCTCGCCTCCGGTGACCGGATCTACTGCGTCATCGACGGCTCGGCGGTGGGCAACGACGGGGCGACCGATGGGCTGACCGTGCCCGGCCGGGAGGGGCAACGGCACGTGCTGGCCACCGCGTACCGCCAGGCCGGGGTGGACCCCGCCGAGGTGCAGTACGTGGAGCTGCACGGTACCGGCACGCGGGTCGGCGATCCGGTGGAGGCGGCGGCGCTGGGCGCCGTGGTCGGTCGGGGGCGTGGTGGGGCCGGGCTCGCCCGGGTGGGGTCGGCCAAGACCAATGTGGGGCACCTGGAGGCCGCCGCGGGCATCGTCGGGCTGGTCAAGCTGGCCCTCTGCGTACGGCACCGCGAACTGCCGCCGAGTCTGAACTTCGTCACCGCCAACCCGGACATCCCGTTGGACGACCTGGGCCTCGCGGTGCAGCGGGAGCTGACCGGCTGGCCTCGGCCGGACCGGCCACTGCGTGGCGGGGTGTCGTCGTTCGGCATGGGCGGCACAAACTGCCACGTGGTGGTCCGCGACGCCCCCGCCCCGGACACCGCCGCGCCGGCGCTCGACGACCCGTGGGACGGGTGGGTGTCGTGGGCGTTGTCGGCGAAGTCCGAGGCGGCGCTACGCGCGTACGCCCGACGACTGGGCGCCTGGCTGGTCGACCACCAGGACGTCGCACCGGCCGCGGTCGCCGACACCCTCGCCCGCCGAACCCGCTTCCCCCACCGCGCCGTGCTGGTCGCCCGCACCCACCACGACTTCACCGCCGCCCTCACCGCGCTGGCCGAAGGCCGTCCGCATCCCGCCGCCGTCACCGGCGTCGCCCGCGACAGCGGCGGCAAAGTCGCGTTCTGCTTCACCGGCCAGGGCAGCCAATACCTCGGCATGGGCGCCGACCTCTACACCACCAACCCCACCTACCGCGACGCCTTCAACCAGGCCTGCGAAGCGTTGAACCCCCACCTCGAACACCCACTCCAAGACATCGTCTTCGCCGAACCCCACACCCCCCAAGCCGACCTCCTGAACACCACCGCCTACACCCAACCCGCCCTCTTCGCCCTCCACATCGCCCTACACCACGTCGCCACCACCCAACTCGGCCTGCACCCCGACCACCTCACCGGCCACTCCCTCGGCGAAATCACCGCCGCCCACCTCGCCGGCGTCCTCACCCTCACCGACGCCGCCCACCTCATCACCACCCGCGCCCGACTCATGAACACCATCACCACACCCGGCGCCATGATCGCCCTCCACGCCACCCACCACGAAGCCGAAACCCTCATCGCCGGCCACCCCGACGTCACCATCGCCGCCATCAACACCCCCCACACCACCGTCATCAGCGGCGACCACCACACCTGTCACCTCCTCGCCAACCAATGGCGGCAACAAGGACGCAAAGCCACCACCCTGAATGTCAGCCACGCCTTCCACTCCCCCCACATGACCACCATCACCGACCAGTTCCACGCCGTCGCCGCCAACCTCACCTACCACCCCCCGACCATCCCCGTCATCAGCAACCTCACCGGACAACACGCCACCGAAGACCAACTCACCAACCCCGACTACTGGGTCCAACACCTCCTCAAACCCGTCTACTACGCCCACGGCATCACCACCCTCCACAACGACCACGACGTCCACACCTTCATCGAAATCGGACCCGACACCACCCTCACCACCCTCCACCACCAGACAGTCAGCAACGTCATCGCCATCCCCACCCTCCACAAGAACCAACCCAGCCCACGCGCCCTGCTCACCGCCGCCGCCGCCGTGCACGTCGTGGACGCCGGTCACGTCTGGGCAGGGGGTACGGCGCAGTTCGACCCGCCGCACCTGCCGGGCTATCCGTTCCAGCGCCGGCGTCACTGGCTGGACGCCAAAACCGGGCCGCAGCAGCCACCCGTGCCGGTTGCCGGACCGCCCGCTACGTCCGACGCGTGGACGAACGCGGTGGTCGGGGCGGAGGGCTCGGACGTACCGGCGGTGGCGGACGACGGCGCGGACGCGCTGGTGGAACCGCCACTCCGTGACCAGCTTGACGACCTCGACGCGACGGGCCGGCACCGGCTGGTCCGCCGGACGGTGCTCGACGAACTCGCGTTCACCCTCGGTCATGCGACGGCGGACGGCATCGACCCCACCCGCACCTTCAAGGAGCTGGGCTTCGACTCGCTGATGGCGGTGCGGTTCCGCAACGATCTCGTGGCGGCGACCGGCTTCGACCTTCCGGTCGGGATCACCTTCGACCATCCGACGCCGGAGCGGCTGGTCGACTTCGTCCACCGATTGGCAGTCGGCGGCCCGGTGCCGGCGGTGGCGCACGCCCCGACGGCCCCACTGGACGAGCCGGTGGTGATCGTGGGGATGGCCTGCCGCTACCCAGGAGGGGTCGCCACGCCGGAGCAGCTGTGGGAGCTCCTGGTGGAAGGCCGGGACGCGATCGGTCAGCTCCCCGCCGACCGGGGATGGGACCTGGAGTCACTCTACGACCCGGACCCGGACTCGCCCGGCACCACGTACACGCGGGAGGGCGGATTCCTCGCCGGGGCCGGGGGTTTCGACGCCAAGTTCTTCGGGATCAGTCCGCGTGAGGCGATGGCGATGGACCCGCAGCAGCGGCTCCTGCTGGAGACCGCGTGGGAGTGCGTCGAGCGGGCCCACGTCGACCCGACCAGCCTGCGCGGCGAGCGGGTCGGCGTGTTCGTCGGCGCCATGCCGCAGGACTACGGCCCGCGAATGCACGAGGCGTCGGGTGAGGCCGCGGGGTATGTGCTGACCGGCAACACGACGAGCGTGGCGTCGGGCCGGATCGCGTACGTGCTGGGGTTGGAGGGGCCGGCGATCACCGTGGACACGGCGTGTTCGTCGTCGCTCGTGGCGATGCACCTGGCCGCGCAGGC
>NZ_JBFAMU010000416.1:0-4314 GCF_040656655.1 Micromonospora sp. NPDC049799 | reverse complement strand
GGTCCTGGTCGTCATCACCGCGGTCACCTTCATCGAGCAGGCGCAGCGCCGGATCCCGGTGCAGTACGCCAAGCGGATGATCGGCCGGCGTCGCGCCGGTCCGCCCCGGGACCGCCCCGGCGAGGACCGCGCCCAGGTCGCGCAGCCGCCCGGCGTACGGCTCGACGGCGGCGAGCATCGGCGGGGCGTACGCGGCGGCCTGGGCCGGCGAGTCGGTGACCAGCAGGTCCGCACGGTCCAGCAGGTCGGTGCCGAACTCGTGGCGGTCGGTCTGCTTGAAGCCGACGGCGTTGACATGGGTGCCCGGGGCCAGGTCGGCCGCGTCGAGCACCGGCGTGACGCTGGTCGTGGCGAGGACCACGATGTCGGCACCGGCGACTGCCTCGCGGGCGGAGCCCACCGGTTCGGCCGGTACGCCCAGCTCGGCGCGGACCCGCTCGGCGAACGCCGCCCGTCGGGCAGCAGAGCGGCTCTGCACCCTGATCTGTCGCAGTGGGCGCACCGCGGCGGCCGCCCAGACCTGGGTCCACGCCTGCCGGCCGGAGCCGATCACGGCGAGGGTGGTCGCGTCGGGTCGGGCGAGGGCGTCGACCGCCACCCCGCCCAGTCCCCCGGTCCGCCGGGAGCCGAGCTCCTCGCCGACCGCGACCGCCCGTACCGCCCCGGTCCGCGCGTCGTGCAGCACCACCAGCTGCTCCGACTCCGGCAGCCCCAAGGTGTCGTACGAGCGGAAGCCGTACCACTCGCCGCTGAGGTGACCGGCGGTCAGCACCATCCGCCCGCCGTCCAACGGGGCGGACGCCCGGGGCGGGGCGACGAGCCGCCCGTCGTACGCGGCGAGCAGCGCCTCCCGCATCGCGGCCACCGTGGTGGCGGCATCGAGGACGTCGGTGACCTCCCGGTCGGTGACAAGCATGGTCATCGGCCCAGCATGCAACCTGAAGTTGACGTCAACTCAACCCGTGGTGGGCGGGATCACCGTCCGCCCACCGGGCCGGGTGCTAGCGTCGGCGGCAGCGGCTCCGGCCGCCCGGACGAGCGGTGGGCGTACCCGGTACGACAAGACGCCCCGAGACCAGAAATCGTCGTCCCGGCCCGCGTCCGGGACCGTCTCCCGCGAGGTGCCGCCGTGGCCTGGATCGTGCTCGTGATCTCCGGACTCCTCGAGACCGCCTGGGCGATCTCCCTGGACCGCAGCTCCGGCTTCAGCCGGCCGCTGCCGACGGTCGTCTTCGTGGTCACCCTGATCCTCAGCATGATCGGTCTGGCGTACGCGCTGCGCGAGATCCCGGTCGGCACCGGCTACGTCGTGTGGGTCGGCATCGGCGCGGTGGGCACCGCGCTGGTCGGCATGCTGGCGCTCAACGAGTCGGCCAGCCTCCCCCGCATCGTCTGCCTGCTGCTGGTCGTGGCGGGCGTGGTCGGCCTCAAGATCTACCACTGAGCCGCACCGCACGCGGAGACCACGCTCGATCCCGCATGTAGTGGCATCCGGGCGCGTTCGAGGCCACTACATCGTGGATCCAGCGCGATCATGACCGGACGGCCGCGTGGCGTGGGTGAGGCGTGACGAACAGCCACAGTGGGTAGAGATCCGGTGGCACCCCAGGCTCTCACCACCGGAGGCAGTCATGGCCAACATGCACAGCAGCGCCCGTCCCCGTACCAACGCCGCCCGCATCTGCACGATCGTGAGTTTCGTCTTCGCGGTCCTCGCGCTGCTGCTCAACCCGATCATCTTCGGCCTCGTCGGCCTGGTGCTGGGCATCGTCGGCGCGGTCCTCGGCGACAAGCCGCTCGGCTGGTACGCGGCGATCGCCAACGTGGTCGCCATCGTGATCAACCTGGTGGTCCTGGCGGCCATCCTCAACTGACCGTCGCCGCCTCCACGCCAACGGGCCCGCCGGTGAACCGGCGGGCCCGCGGCGTGTCGGCGGCCCGCGGCGTGTCGGCAGCGGAAGGACCGGCGTGCCGGGCAGCGCCCGTCAGTCGTCGGCGCCGCGCAGACCGACCAGGACCTCCTCCAGCTCGTCCGGCTTCACCAGTACGTCGCGCGCCTTGGAGCCCTCGGACGGGCCGACCACGCCCCGGGTCTCCATGAGGTCCATCAGGCGGCCCGCCTTGGCGAAACCGACCCGCAGCTTGCGTTGAAGCATCGACGTCGAGCCGAACTGCGAGGTCACCACCAGCTCGACCGCCTGCACCAGCAGGTCCAGGTCGTCGCCGATGTCCTCGTCGATCTTCTTCTTGCTGTCCTGCGCGGGGGCCAGCACGTCCGGACGGAACTCCGGCTCCCGCTGGTCCTTGCAGAACTTCACCACGTCGGCGATCTCGCGCTCCGTCACCCAGGCGCCCTGGATGCGGATCGGCTTGGACGCGCCCATCGGCAGGAAGAGGCCGTCACCGCGACCGAGCAGCTTCTCGGCGCCCGGCTGGTCGAGGATGACCCGCGAGTCGGCCAGCGACGAGGTGGCGAACGCGAGCCGGGACGGCACGTTGGCCTTGATGAGGCCGGTGACCACGTCGACCGAGGGCCGCTGGGTGGCGAGCACCAGGTGGATGCCGGCGGCCCGGGCGAGCTGGGTGATCCGGACGACCGAGTCCTCCACGTCGCGCGGCGCGACCATCATCAGGTCGGCCAGCTCGTCCACGATCACCAGCAGGTACGGGTACGGGCGCATCTCCCGCTCGCTGCCCGGCGGGGCCTTGATCTCGCCGTTGCGCACCTTGCGGTTGAAGTCGTCGATGTGCCGGACCCCGTTGGCCGCGAGGTCGTCGTAGCGCATGTCCATCTCGCGGACGACCCACTCCAGCGAGTCGGCCGCCTTCTTGGCGTTGGTCACGATCGGGGTGACCAGGTGCGGGATGCCCTCGTAGCCGGTCATCTCGACCCGCTTCGGGTCGATCAGCAGCAGCCGCACCTCGTCCGGCGTGGCCCGGGTCAGGATCGACACCAGCAGCGTGTTCAGGCAGGACGACTTGCCCGCGCCGGTGGCTCCCGCGATCAGGATGTGCGGCATCTTCGCGAGGTTGGCCACCACGTAGCCACCCTCGATGTCCTTGCCCAGTGCCACCACCATCGGGTGGTGGTCGCTGGTCGCCGCCCGGGACCGCAGGACGTCGCCGAGGGAGACGTTCTCCGGGTCGGTGTTGGGAATCTCCACGCCGACCGCGCTCTTGCCCGGGATCGGGCTCAGGATGCGGACGTCGGGAGACTTCACCGCGTACGCGATGTTGCGGGACAACTGGGTGATCCGCTCGACCTTGACGCCCGATCCCAGCTCGACCTCGTACCGGGTCACGGTGGGTCCCCGGGTGAAGCCGGTGACGGCGGCGTCCACGTCGAACTGGTCGAAGACGCCGGTCAGCGCCGCGATCACCTCGTCGTTGGCCTTGCTCCGGGTCTTCGCGGCCGGGCCGCTGCCGAGCAGGTTCGCCGGCGGCAGCGTGTAGTCGCCGGCCAGGCCGGTCAGGGCCAACTGCTCGGCGCGGGTGGGCGGTGCCGAGTGCTCCGGCGGCTCGACCGGCCGGCGGCTCGCCGGCACCTTGGCCGGAGCCTTGCGGGGCAGCACGATGGTGTCCTGGAGGTCGACACCCTCCACGTCGTCGAAGTCGTCCGGGTCCAGCGGCGGCGGCACGCGCTTCGCCGGCTTCCGGCGCGCGGGCTTCGCGGGTTCCTCGTCGGTCTCGTCCTCGCCGACGGGCGGAGTGCCGACCACGGCACCGGCCAGCAGGCCGAGCCGCTCGGGAATCTTGTTGATCGGCGTCGCGGTGACGACGAGCAGGCCGAAGACGAGCAGCAGGATCAGCAGCGGCACCGCCACCCAGGCGGTGACCGCCCGTTCCAGCAGGCTGCCGACGCCCGCGCCGACCAGGCCACCGGCGAAGTCGCGCTGGACGTCGTCCACCGGGGCCTGCCCGATGTGCAGCATCGCGGCGGTGGCCACCAGCATCGATCCCCAGCCGACCAGGCCGCGTCCCCGGTGTTCCGGGTCGGCCGGCTGCCGCATCAGCCGCCACGCGCCGATCATCAGCAGGACCGGCACCACGATGGCGATCGCGCCGAGGAACAGCCGGACCGTGTCGGCGAGCCGTGCCCCCATCGGCCCGGCGGCGGAGAACCAGATGCCCGCCGCGCTGAGCAGCGCGAGCCCGAAGACGAGGAGGCCGGCGCCGTCGCGGCGGTGCTCGGGGTCGAGGTCACGGGCGGAGGCGGCCTCGGGCAGGCGCGCCCCGCTTGCGGGCCGCATTGATCCTTCCTTGAACTCAATTCGGCACGCACGTCTTCATCTCTTCGGCTGGCTAAGCCACCTC
>NZ_JBFAMU010000415.1:0-4338 GCF_040656655.1 Micromonospora sp. NPDC049799 | reverse complement strand
ACCGGCGCTCGCCGGCGGCGTCGCGCACCACGAGGCCCTCCTCGGCCAGCGACAGGGCCAGCCCGTCGGCGAGGATCTCCAGCCCGGCCCGGTGCTTCCAGCCCAGCACGCACGCCGCGCTGAGCGTGCCCACCGCCCCGCCGGCGAACCGCAGTGCCGCGGTGGTCACCGAGTCGATGTCGGCGCCGTCGACCGGCGGCGGCGTCCCGTCGCCGTACGCGGTGACCTCGGCCACCTCGCCGGCCAGCAGCCGGATCAGGTCCAGCACGTGGGCGGCCTGCTCGACGACCGGGCCGCCCGAGCGGTCCCGCTGCGACCACCAGGCCACCGGCGGCACCTTGTCCAGCCACGCGCCGCTGACCATCCGGATGGGACGGTCGGCGAGCAGCTCCCGGGCGCGGTCGACGACCGGCAGGTACCGCCAGTGGTGTCCGACCCCGGTCAGCAGGCCCCGCCGGGCCACCAGGTCGCCGATCCGTTCGGCGGTGGCGAGGTCCACCGCGACGGGCTTCTCCACGAACATCGGCACCCCGGCGGTGATCACCGCCTCCTCGGCCGGGCCGTGCGCGAACGGGGGCACGCAGACGTACACCGCGTCCGGCCCCGCCGCCAGCAACTCCTCGACGTCGGAGAAGGTCCGGGCGCCGTGGGCTCCGGCCAGCTCCGCCGCCGCCTGCGGCAGCACGTCGGTCACACCGATCAGTTCGACGTCCTCGAAACCGCCCAGCACCCGGGCATGGCGTTGCGCCACCCCGCCGGCCCCTACCAGTCCCACCCGGCACGTGCGCATGTATAGCCCTCTCGCCACGGTTTCATGTTCTGCGCGAAACCACTCCCCCGGTGTGGGCGCAATCAAACGTTCACCACCTGGGAACGCACCGGAGTCCCACCCGTGATCAAGCTGTTAGCCCTCAACCGGTTAGCGCGAGCAGGGTAGTGGGAAAACCAACTCTGGTTTTTCCGCCCACGATCAGGGGGTGCCTGTGCGGAATACGGAAACGACGGTCTCGCCGGTGGTGGAGGCGTGGGCCACCTACCGGACGACGTCGGCGGCCGACTGGCCGGCGCGGCGACTGATGCGCGCCAAGGGTGACAGCCGGGTCAGCGTGGTGCTGCCAGCGCGCAACGAGGAAGCCACGGTCGGCGCGATCGTGTCGACGATCCGGGAACACCTGATGGACCGGGTGCCGCTGGTCGACGAGTTGATCGTGGTGGACTCGCGGTCCGACGACCGCACGGCCGAGGTGGCCCGCGCCGCGGGCGCCGAGGTGGTGAGCCAGGACGCGATGACCCGGGGCCTGCCCCGGCTCCACGGCAAGGGAGACGCCCTCTGGGCGGGCCTCGCGGCGGCCGAGGGGGACGTGGTCGCGTTCGTCGACGCCGACCTGCGGGAGTTCCGTCCGCACTTCGTCACGGGGCTGGTCGGCCCGCTCCTCACCGACCCGTCGGTGGACTTTGTCAAGGGCTTCTACCACCGCCCCCTGGTGGGTGCGACCGGTGTGGAGGCCGACGGCGGCGGGCGCGTGACCGAGCTCATGGCCCGCCCGCTGCTCAACCTGTTCTGGCCGGAGCTGGCCGGTTTCGTGCAACCACTCGCCGGCGAGTACGCCGGCCGGCGGGAGGTGCTCGCGCAGGTGCCGTTCGTCTCCGGCTACGGCGTCGAGACGGCGATGCTCATCGACCTGCTGGAGATGGTCGGGCTGGACGCGCTGGCCCAGGTGGACCTGGGTGAGCGCAAGCACCGCCACCAGGACACCGCCGCGCTGGGCCGGATGTCGGCCCAGATCATGCTCACCGCCTGGTCGCGGTTGCAGCGGCGGGGCTGGGCGGCACCCGGCGCCATGCCCGCCGAACTGCTGACGCAGTTCCGGCGGGGTGGCTCCGACGCACTGCCGAACCTCGACCGGGAGATCGTCGTCAGCGACGTGTCGATCGAGGAACGTCCGCCGCTGGCGGAACTGCGGCACCGGGTGCCGCGACGCCGGGTGGCCGCGGCGTGAGGGCCGGGTCACACCGACCGGTCGATGGTGGAGCGCGGGCGGCCCGACGGCCCGCCGAGGGAAGGAATCGCGCACGATGAGCCTCACCGTCCTGATGAACGCCGGTCCGTGGCTGTCCGTGCCGCCCCCCGGCTACGGCGGCATCGAGAACGTCATCGCCACCCTGGTGCCGGAGCTGCGCCGGCTTGGCGTGAAGGTGGTGCTGGCTTCCGTGGACAGCAGCACCCTCCCGGTCGACGAGAAGTTCTCGGTCTTCCCCGACGGCCAGTTCCACGCCCTGCAACGGCCGTACAACCAGGTCTGCGGCATCTCCCAGGCGCACCTCAACGGGGTGGTGCGGGCCCTGCACTCCCGCGACGACATCGACCTCGTGCACGACCACGTGGAGGCGGTCGGCCTGGCCACGCTCGCCGCGATGGGCCCGGACGCGCCCCCGGCGCTGCACACGCTGCACTGGGACCTGGCGAAGCACCCGGAGCTGTACGGCAACCTCGACGGCGGTGACCGCGTCCGGGTCAACGGGGTGTCCGCCTCGCAGCTGGCCCGGGCGCCGCAGGCGCTGCGGGACCACTCGGTGGGGCACGTGCACCTGTCCACCCCCCTCGCCGTCGGCGCGGACCGGCGGCCCCGGGCGGACAAGGGCGACTACCTGATCATTCTTGGGCGGATCAACCCGGGCAAGGGACAGGACGTCGGCGCGCGCCTCGCCCAGCGCGTCGGGGTCCCGCTGGTGCTGGCCGGCCCGGTGGGGCCCTACCACCGGCCGGAGGACCTGGCCGCGGCCGGCGACGAGGCCCGGCAGAACCCGGACGTGCGGTTCTTCTACGACGAGGTCGCGCCGCACATCGACGGCGACCTGGTCCGGTGGGTCGGGACGGTCGCCGGGCAGGAGCGCGACGACCTGCTGGCCGGTGCCCGGGCGTCGCTGTTCCCGCTGCGGTGGGAGGAGCCCGGCGGCACCGCCGTGGTGGAGTCGCTGGCGCTCGGTACGCCGGTGGTGGCCACCGCCCGGGGCTGCCTGCCCGAGCTGATCGAGCACGGCCGCACCGGCCTGCTCACCACCGACGAGGACGAGCTGGGCGACCTGCTGCTGGCCGCCAGCCTGCTGGATCCGGACGAGTGCCGCCGGGAGGCCGCCGTGCGGTTCACCCCGGCGGTGATGGCGGAGAAGTACGTGGCGCTCTACGAGCGGGTCCGGACGCTCGCGGCGGCGCCGCGCCTGCAACCGGTCTGAACCGGGTCCGTTCCGATACCGCGCCCCGGGGCCGGTCCGCCGTCACGGCGGGCCGGCCCCCGTCGTCCGCGCGAGCTCGCGTCGATCCTCGAGTTGCGGCACCCGGACTTCTAACGAATGTCCGGATTTGCCACGTGCCATGACCCCATGATCGACGCGCGCCTGGGAGCGGCGGGCGGTTTGCCGTCTGGTGGGACGGGAACCCGACCGGCCCGGCCCCTCGGGTGGAAGGGAGGCGGCGGTGACCGGTCCGATGGCGCACGCGCGCGCCCGGCACAACCCCGCCGACGGCAAGGCTCCGGTACGGCGGGCGGCGGCGACCGTCGCGGTGCTCTTCCTCCTGCTCGGCGTGCTGGGCTTCGTGCCGGGCGTCACCAGCAGGTTCGACGATCTCCGCCTCGCCGGCCACCAGTCCGGCGCGCTGCTGTTCGGCGCCTTCCAGGTGTCGGTGCTGCACAACCTCGTCCACCTGGCCTTCGGGGTGGCTGGGCTGGTGCTGGCCCGGACCGTCTCCGGCGCCCGGACCTTCCTCGTCGGCGGCGGCGCGGTCTACCTCGTGCTCTGGCTATACGGCCTCGCGGTCGACCACGACAGCGCGGCCAACGTCGTCCCGGTCAACGCCGCCGACGACTGGCTGCACCTCGCCCTCGGGGCGGGGATGATCTCCCTCGACGTCCTGACCGCCCGACGCGGACGCCGGTGACGAGGGCGGCACCCCCCGTGACGTGCGTCGCTCCCGCGCCGACGTCCGGTTTGACCCTCCTCGCCCCCGGGTAGGTGCCAGGTTCCCGACGAACCGAAACGGGGGCTTGCGATGCCGAGCCGGATCACCTGCGAGGTGCGCGACTGGTCACCGGTGACCGTCGTACGGCTCCACGGCGGCCTCGACCTGGGCACCATGCGGAGCGTCCACACCGTGCTGGACCGGTGCCTGTCCACACAGCCCGACGCCCTGGTGGTGGATCTCGCCGACGTCACCGTGCGGGACCGGCTGGCACTGTCGGTGTTCGCCGCCACCGCGCGCCAGGCCGCCGACTGGCCGGGGGTCCCCGTGGTGCTCTGCTCCCCACCGCCGGACGCGGCGGCGTGGCTCGCCGAGTCGAC
>NZ_JBFAMU010000414.1:0-4346 GCF_040656655.1 Micromonospora sp. NPDC049799 | reverse complement strand
CAGGACGACCGGTCGACGGGACGCGCCGCCCCACCGCACCGCGAGCCCGGCCGTCCGGAGCCGTCCGGTGTCTCCCCGGTCCCGCCACCTCCGGGCCGTCCCGCCGAGCCGGCGGTGGCGCGTGCCGCCGTCGTGCCGCACCCCACCGGCCCGGTCCGGCCCGCTCCGGATGGCGGGGACGCACCCGCGCTGCGCCGGGCCGCCGGCCCGGGCGGTGTCGACGACGACACGCCCGCCGAGGCTGGTGGGCTGCGCGGTGCCCGGTCGGAGCTGCGCCGGCAGATGCGGGAGAAGAAGCGACTGCGGCTGGGCGTGCTCGTCCTGGTCAGCGTGGTGCTGCTGGGCGCGATCCCGCTCTTCTTCGGTCTGCGTACGCTCAGCCGCGACCCCGTCTTCGACTCCCTCGACGAGCTGGACGTGCCGAGCTGGGCGACGGTCCGGACGGTCGACGACGTCAGTGGCAGCCGTTGGTGCCTGCTGGACTGTCGGCTGCGCGAGCGCACCGTCACCTCGGAGCGCCCGCCGGAGGAGACTGCCCAGGCGTACGAGGCGGCGCTGTCCCGGGACGGCTGGCAGCGGTGGAAGGTGGCCCGGTGCCCCGAGAAGGAGGAGAAGGGCAGCTACACCTGCTGGCGGCGGGACGAGCTGACCCTCGACCTCTGGGTACGCGAGCCGACCTGCGTTCCGCCGCCGGTCGAGGGCGAACCGGCTGCCGTACCGGCGCCCGCCCCGTCGGCCGCAGCGCAGGAGTGCGCCGGCTCGTTGGTGTCGGTGAAGGTACGTAACGCGATCGACGACGAGCGGACCCGGCCCCAACCGAGCACCGACCCGTCACTCACCGGCGAGGATCCTTTCCCGACGCTCAGCGAGGATCCGCTCGGCGAGCTGACACCCTCACCGTCCTGAGCCGGTTTTCCTCACGGACGGTAGGGTCTGGGGCTGGCAGGCCCGCCTGCTCCCGCTGACCCGGCACGGGTCGCCGAGCGGTGCCAGTGGACGAGACGATCGCGTGAACCGGCGAGACCGGTTGCCGCGTAACTCTGTTTGAGGAGGACAGGCGTGGAGTTTGGAGAGGTCGCGGCCCTGATCGCGGCGATCGCGTTCGCGATGCTGGTGTTGATCCTGACGCTGCCCATCCTGCGGCTGCGGCACACCGTGGACGCCGCCACCCGGATGATCAACGACCTCAACGACCGCAGCGCCCCGCTGCTCGGCGACGTCAACACCACGGTGAAGAACGTCAACGTCGCGCTGGAGCAGGTCCAGACGTCGCTGGACGGTGTGAACCTCCAGCTGGCCAAGGTCGACACCATGACGAGCCACGCGCAGAACGTGACCGCCAACATCGCGAACCTGGCCACCGTCGTCTCGGCCGCCGCCGCGAACCCGCTGGTGAAGGTGGCGGCCTTCGGCTACGGCGTCCGCCGTGCCGCGGCGTCCCGCCGGCACGCGGAGACCGAGCGCGAGGTGCGCGACGTGATCAAGCAGCAGCGTCGCGCCGCCCGGCGCGTCAACCGCTGACCCCGCCGGAACAGGAGGCACGAGCATGAGACGACTGTTCTGGCTGGGCATCGGCCTGGCGGTCGGCGTGGTGGTGGTCCGCAAGGCGACCCGCACCGCCCAGTCGTACACCCCGGCCGGCATCGCCAGCACCCTGTCGCAATCCGCTGGCGGGCTGGTGGAGGAGCTGCGTAGCTTCGTGGAGGACGTCCGGATCGGGATGGCCGAACGCGAGCAGGAGATCCACGCCGCGTTCGCCCAAGGCGAGGCGTTCGACGACCAGTTCGCCGAGTTGCGGGAGGACCCGCGCATCGGCGACCGAGAAATCTTTCCGGAGGAACACCAGCGATGAAGACGGCGGAGATCAAGCGGCGGTACCTCGCGCACTTCGAGGCGAACGGCCACGCCGTGGTGCCGTCCGCTCCGCTGCCCGCCATCAGCGACCCGAACCTGCTGTTCGTCAACGCTGGCATGGTTCAGTTCGTCCCCTACTTCCTGGGGCAGCAGACGCCGCCGTACCGCCGGGCCGTCAGTGTGCAGAAGTGCATCCGCACCCCGGACATCGACGAGGTCGGCAAGACCAGCCGGCACGGCACGTTCTTCCAGATGAACGGCAACTTCTCCTTCGGTGACTACTTCAAGGACGGGGCGATCCCGCTCGCCTGGGATCTGGTGACCAGGTCCCAGGAGCAGGGTGGTTTCGGCCTGGACCCGGAGCGGGTCTGGCCCACCGTCTACCTGGACGACGACGAGGCGTTCGAGATCTGGCGCTCGGTCGGCGTGCCGGTCGAGCGGATCGTCCGCCGGGGCAAGGCCGACAACTTCTGGTCGATGGGCATCCCCGGCCCGTGCGGCCCCTGCTCCGAGTTGTTCTACGACCGGGGCCCGGAGTACGGCCGCGAGGGTGGCCCGGCGGTCGACGAGGACCGCTACATGGAGTTCTGGAACCTCGTCTTCATGCAGTTCGAACGCGGTCCGGGCACCGGCAAGCAGGACTACCCGATCCTGGGGGACCTGCCGGCGAAGAACATCGACACCGGCATGGGCCTGGAGCGGATGGCGTCGATCCTCCAGGGTGTCGACAACCTGTACGAGATCGACGAGGTCCGGCCGATCCTGGACCGGGCGGCGGAGCTGACCGGCAAGCGTTACGGCGCCCAGTCCGGCCACGTGGCCAGCGAGTCGCACCCGGACGACGTCCGCCTGCGGGTGGTCGCCGACCACGTCCGCACCGCCCTGATGCTCATCGGCGACGGCGTGACCCCGAGCAACGAGGGTCGGGGCTACGTGCTGCGCCGGATCATGCGCCGGGCGATCCGTGCCGTGCGGCTGCTCGGCTGGCAGGAGCGGGCGCTGCCCGAGCTGCTGCCGGTGGCCCGGGACTGCATGGCCCCGTCGTACCCGGAGCTGGCCACCGACTTCGACCGGATCGCCGACTACGCGTACGCGGAGGAGGAGGCGTTCCTCTCCACCCTGCGCGCGGGCACCACGATCCTGGACACCGCGATCACCGAGACCCGGACCGCCGGGGGTAAGGCGCTGTCCGGGGAGAAGGCGTTCCAGCTGCACGACACGTACGGCTTCCCGATCGACCTGACCCTGGAGATCGCGGCCGAGCAGGGCCTGACGGTCGACGCCGAGGGCTTCCGGCGGCTGATGGCCGATCAGCGGTCGCGGGCGAAGGCCGACGCGCAGGCGCGCAAGACCGGGCACACCGACCTGTCGGCGTACCGGTCGGTGCTGGACGCCGGCGGCCCGGTCACCTTCACCGGCTACGGCGAGGTGTCCCGGGAGTCGACCGTCCGGGCGGTGCTCGGCGTCGACGGCCCCCGGCAGGCGGCGGTCGAGGGCGACACGATCGAGCTGGTGCTCGACGCCACCCCGTTCTACGCCGAGGGCGGTGGGCAGCAGCCCGACCAGGGCATGATCACGGTGGGCGGCGGCCAGGTCGAGGTCCTCGACGTGCAGCAGCCGGTTCCCGGGCTGATCGTGCACCGGGCCCGGGTGGTACGGGGCGAGGTGCGTGCCGGTGAGACCGGGTACGCCGAGATCGACACCAGCCGCCGGCGGGCGATCTCCCGGTCGCACACCGCGACCCACCTGGTGCACCAGACGATGCGCAACTTCCTCGGCGAGTCCGCCACCCAGGCCGGTTCGCTGAACGCGCCCGGCCGGCTGCGGTTCGACTTCAACACCCCGACCGGGGTGTCGCCGAGCGTGCTGCGCGACGTGGAGCAGCAGGTCAACGAGGTGCTCCTCGCGGACCTGGAGGTGCACGCCTTCATCACGTCGCTGGAGGAGGCGCGCCGGATCGGCGCGATGGCGCTCTTCGGCGAGAAGTACGGCGAGGAGGTGCGGGTCGTCGAGGTCGGTGACTACGCGCGGGAGCTGTGCGGCGGCACCCATGTGGCCCGCTCCGGCCAGCTCGGCCTCGTCAAGATCCTCTCCGAGGCGTCGATCGGCTCCGGCGTCCGCCGGGTCGAGGCGCTGGTCGGCATGGACGCGTTCAACTTCCTGGCCCGCGAGCACCTGCTGGTCTCCCGGCTCGCCGAGCTGTACCGGGTGCCCAGCGAGCAGGTCGCCGACCGGGTCGAGCAGACCGTGACGCAGCTGCGGGACGCGGAGAAGGAACTGGAGAAGCTGCGCGCGCAGCTCGTCCTCGGCGGCGCGGCGGCCCTCGCCGCGCAGGCCAAGGACGTACGCGGGGTCGCGTACGTCGGCACCGAGGCCCCGGAGGGCGCGGCCGGCAACGACGTGCGGACCCTCGCCCAGCGCCGGCCAGATCGACTTCAACGGCCTCGTGTCCCAGAACGCCATCGCCGACCTCGGCGAGTTGCTCGACGCAC
>NZ_JBFAMU010000413.1:0-4361 GCF_040656655.1 Micromonospora sp. NPDC049799 | reverse complement strand
TCGTTGTTGCTGGGGCCCCGGGGGCCCCCCCCCCCCCCCTTACCCCTGGGGGGGGGGGGGGGCCCCCCCCCCCCCCCCACCCACCGGGTTGTACGCCTGCCGTCAGTCCTCGTCGGATTTCCCGCCGCCCATCCCCGAGGAGATCAGCTCCATCACCGACGAGTCCTGGAGGGTCGTCACGTCGCCGAGCGACCGGTGCTCCGCCACGTCCCGCAGCAGCCGACGCATGATCTTGCCGGAACGGGTCTTCGGCAGCTCGGGCACCAGCATGATCTGCCGGGGCTTGGCGATCGGGCCGAGCGTCTTCGCGACGTGGTTGCGCAGCTCGGTGATCAGCTGCTCGCCCGCCTCGCCGGTGGTGTCCGCGCTGCCGCGCGGGATGGCGAACGCGACGATCGCCTGCCCGGTGGTCGGATCGGTGGCACCCACCACGGCCGCCTCGGCGACCGACGGGTGCGACACCAGCGCCGACTCGACCTCGGTGGTGGAGATGTTGTGCCCGGACACCAGCATCACGTCGTCCACCCGGCCGAGCAGCCAGATGTGCCCGTCGTCGTCCTTCTTCGCACCGTCACCGGCGAAGTACACCCACTCGCCCTCGCCGCTCGCGCCGGCGCCCGCGCCGAACCGCGACCAGTACGTCTCGAGGAAGCGGTTGTCGTCGCCCCAGATGGTGCGCAGCATCGACGGCCACGGCTCCTTCAGCACCAGGTACCCGCCGCCGCCGTTCGGCACCGACACACCCTGGTCGTCCACCACGTCGGCGGCGATGCCCGGCAGCGGGGTCATCGCGCTGCCCGGCTTGGTCTCCGTGACGCCCGGCAGCGGGGAGATCATGATGGCCCCCGTCTCGGTCTGCCACCACGTGTCGACGATCGGCAGCGCGCCCCGGCCCACGTGCTGCCGGTACCACATCCACGCCTCCGGGTTGATCGGCTCGCCGACGCTGCCCAGCAGCCGCAGCGACGACAGGTCGTACCCGGCCGGGATGTCCTCGCCCCACTTCATCATCGTGCGGATCAGCGTCGGCGCGGTGTAGAGGATGGTGACCCTGTACCGGTCCACGACCTCCCAGAACCGGCCCTTGTGCGGGGTGTCCGGGGTGCCCTCGTACATGACCTGGGTGGCGCCGTTGGAGAGGGGCCCGTACACGATGTAGGAGTGGCCGGTGACCCAGCCGATGTCGGCCGTGCACCAGTAGACGTCCGTATCCGGCTTGAGGTCGAACACCGCGTGCGTCGTGTACGACGTCTGGGTCAGGTAGCCGCCGGTGGTGTGCAGGATGCCCTTCGGTCGGGCCGTGGTGCCGCTGGTGTAGAGGATGAACAGGGGGTGCTCGGCGTCGAAGGCCTCCGGGGTGTGCTCCGCCGACGCGGTCTCCACCGTCTCGTGCCACCAGTGGTCCTTCGCCGACCAGGCGACCTCCTCGCCGGTGCGGCGGACCACCAGCACGTGCTCGATCGACGGGCAGTTGGCCACCGCCTCGTCCACCGTCGGCTTCAGCGCCGACGGCTTGCCCCGCCGGTAACCGCCGTCGGCGGTGATGACGACCTTGGCGGTGGCGTCCTGGATGCGGTTGGTCAGCGCGTCGGCCGAGAAGCCACCGAAGACCACGCTGTGCGTGGCGCCGATCCGGGCGCAGGCCAGCATCGCGACCGCCGCCTCCGGGATCATCGGCAGGTAGATCGCCACCCGGTCCCCGGCGGTCACCCCCAGGTCGGTCAGCGCGTTCGCCGCCTGGCAGGTCAGCCGGTGCAGGTCCGCGTACGTGAGCGTGCGGGTGTCGCCCGGCTCGCCCTCCCAGTGGATCGCCACCTTGTCGCCCCGGCCGGCCTCCACGTGCCGGTCCAGACAGTTGTACGCCACGTTGAGCTGCCCGCCCACGAACCACTTCGCGAACGGCGGGTTCGACCAGTCCTGGACCTGATCCCACTGCTTCGCCCAGCTCAGCCGGCCCGCCTGCCGCTCCCAGAAGGCCAGCCGGTCGGCGTCCGCCTCGGCGTACGCGTCGCCGGTGACGTTGGCGTTCGCGGCGAGCTCGGCCGGCGGCGGGAACTGGCGTGTCTCGTTCAGCAAGTTGGCCAATGCCTCGCTCATGCCGTGCTCCCTCGTCGCTCGGGTGACCTGCGTCTCGTTGCAGGAGAGGGTAGTCGGGACGCCCGGTGGCGGCGACCACGCGTCGTCGGAACCGCGCCGAGCGGCCCACCGCACGCGCCGGACGGCTTCCCGGTGAAAGGAAGGGCCCCCGCTTAACGTCTGCGGTAGAGGAAGGGCCCTTCTTAACAGCCGCACGGGTGGCGCCGGTCGCGTTCCGGCCGGCTCCCGGGCGGGCCGGGCCGCGCGGTCGATAGCGTGGCGGGGTGACCGCAGACCCGCTCGCCCCGCTGCTCGCGCTCGCCGACATCGCCCCCGCCGTCGAGCGGGCCCGCGAGCACTTCGACCAGGCGCTGGGGCACCGCGCGTTGCGCCGGCACGGCGGCCAGGTCGCGGCCGAGGTCAGCCTGCGGTCCGCGGTGGCCAGCGCCGCCCTGGAGGGGTACGCGAACGACCGTGAGGCGGTCCGCTCGGGCACCGTCACCGAGCCGGTGGTCCAGGGCGCACTGCGGGTCGCCGGCGCGCTGCCGGGCCTGTCCGAGCTGTGGCCGAAGGCACCCCGGCAGGCCCTCGCGAAGCTGCACGTGCTCGCCGCCCGGGACGTCGTGACCGAGGCGGAGCTGGGCCGGCCGGTCGCCGACCCGGTGGTCGCCGCCCGGCTGGACGGGCTGGCCGGCCTGGTGGCCGGCGGCACCAGGGTCTCCCCGCTGGTCCTCGCGGCGGTGGTGCACGGCGAGCTGCTGAACCTGCGCCCCTTCGCCGGCCCGTCCGGCGTCGTCGCCCGGGGTGCCGCCCGGCTCGTCCTGCTCTCCGCCGGCCTCGACCCGCGCGGCCTGCTCGCCGTCGACGTCGGCCACCAGGAGCGGGAGCCCGAGTACGTGGGGTCGGCCGGCGCCTTCGCCACCGGCACCCCGGACGGGCTGCGCTCCTGGCTCCGGCACTACATGGCGGCGGTGGAGGTGGGCGCCGACCAGCTCACCGTGATCGGCGACGAGGTCCTCGCCGCGAGCTGACCCGTCCGCGCGCTGCGGCGGACCGCGGCGGGTGGACCGGAGCCAGCGTCAGGCGGTGGCCGGTGTGGCGCGGGTCCGGCGGTGCCGGCCGTACCAGGCGATGCCGATGGCCACCCCCACACCCACGCCGAGCGCGGCGGCGGCGACCGGGACGGCGGGACGTTCCCGCAGGCGCCGACCCAGCGGGATCGGATGGCGGAACTCCAGCACCGGCCACGCGTTCTCCACAGCCAGCCGGCGCAGCTGCCGGTCCGGGTTGACGACCGTCGGGTGGCCGACGCACTCGAGCAGCGGGCGGTCGCTGTACGAGTCCGAGTACGCGTACGAGTCGGCGAGGTCGTACCCCCGCGCGGTGGCCAGCTCGCCGACCGCGTCGACCTTGCTCGGGCCGGCCGCGTAGAACTCCACCTCGCCGCTGTAGCGGCCGTCCACGACGCCCATCCGGGTGGCGATCACGTCGGTCACCCCGAGCAGGGCGCCGATGGGACGCACCATCTCCTCGCCCGAGGCGGAGACCAGGACGACGTCCCGGCCGGCGGCCTGGTGCTCCTCGATGAGGGCGGCGGCTTCCGCGTACACGTAGGGGTTGATCAGTTCGTGGAGCGTCTCCGCGACGATCTGGCGCACCTGTTCCACCGACCAGCCCTTACACAGCGTGGCGAGGTAGTCGCGGGTCCGAGCCATGGTCTGCTCGTCGGTGCCGCCCAGCCGGAACATCAGCTGCGCGTACGCCGACTTGACGACGTCACGCCGAGTGATCAGCCCGTCCCGGTAGAACGGCCGACCGAACGCCAGGGCGCTCGACTTGGCGATGACGGTCTTGTCCAGATCGAAGAAAGCGGCACTTCGGCCCACGGCGCGAAAGTCTAGTCCGATGGTCTATCGTCGGCGGGTGCCCGGGGTCGAGAACCCCCCTGGACCTGCGGGCCGACCGCGCCCGCCTCTGCCCACAGTGACGACAGTCACACTCTGCGAACATCAATTCGCGGGGAGTGGAGGCTACAACACTCGACGTAGCCAGGTTCGCTCAGGCAAACTTGTCACTACGACGAGTGTTCATATCTCGGACAACCGACAGGCCCTCAGCGGTTGCACCCCCCGCGGCCGCTGAGTGGGTTCGGCTCAACCCCCCCGGAGCCGAACCTTCGACGACCCCCGTCTCCCCCCGACGGGGGTCGTCCCTTTTCGGGAGAAGTGCTGCGTCGCAGGTCACAGGTCGTCTCCGTCCCCGTCGAAGCCGTCTGCCGAGGGCGT
>NZ_JBFAMU010000412.1:0-4376 GCF_040656655.1 Micromonospora sp. NPDC049799 | reverse complement strand
GGAGCGTGACCCTTCTCAACCGAAAGCGCAATCCGATGTGCAGGTGTAGCCGTTGGGGGAGATAGTACCCGGCGTCAGCGCGAGCACCACCTCGTACAGCGCCACGATCTGCGGCCAGTCGGTGCTGGCCAGGTCCGGCGCCTCGGCGTGCAGCGCGGCGATCGCGGCCTGCACCCCGTACGGACCGGCCGGCCCGCCGGTCAGCGCGACCTCGACCAGCCGGCGGCCCTCGTCGATCATCGGGCGGTCCCACCGGCCGCGGTCCTGATCTTCCAGCGGGACCACCGCGCCGTCCGGCCCCGTGCGGGAGTCCCGCCGGGCGTGGATCAGCAGCATCAGCCCGAGCAGGCCGGACACCTCCCGCTCGGCGGGCAGCAGGCGGCGCAGGATCCGGGCCAGCCGGATCGCCTCCTCGGCCAGGTCCAGCCGCTGCACGCGCGGGCCCGAACTGGCCGCGTAACCCTCGGTGAAGACCGAGTAGACGACCTGGAGCACGCCGGGCAGGCGCTCGGGCACCTCGCTCGCGGTCGGCACCCGGAACGGGATGCGGGCCTCGCGGATCTTCTTCTTCGCCCGCGTGATCCGCTTGGCCATCGTCTCGACCGGGACCAGGAAGGCGCGCGCCACCTCGGGTGTGGTCAGTCCGGCGAGGCACCGCAGGGTCAGCGCCACCCGGTCCTCGGCGGGGAGGGCCGGGTGGGCGCAGGTGAAGAACATCCGGAGGCGCTCGTCCGGGAGGTCGCCCTCGACGTCCCCGATCGGGCCGGCCTCGGTCCGGTCGGCCTCCACCTGCAGCAGCGCGAGGCGCGCCGCGTGTGCCCGGTCCCGCCGCAGCCGGTCGACCGCCCGGCGGCGGGCCGGGGTCATCAGCCACGCCCCCGGTTTCGGCGGAACGCCGTCGACCGGCCAGCGCGCCACCGCCGCCTCGATCGCGTCGGAGGCCACCTCCTCGGCCAGGTCGAGGTCGCCGAAGCGACGGACGAGGGCCGCCAGCAGCCGGCCGTGCTCCTCCCGGAACACCGCCTCCACCGCCGCCAGCGGAGCCCCGCGCGTCGCACCGGCGTCGTCCACCTCAGCCTCCGAAGTCGGCGACCGGCCGCACCACGACCGACCCGCTCCCACGCGAGCCGGGGCAGCGGGCCGCCCAGTCCAGTGCCGCGTCCAGGTCCGGCACGTCGATCACGTAGAAGCCGCCGAGGACCTCCCGGCTCTCGGCGAAGGGCCCGTCGGTCACGAGCCGCCGGCCGTCCGGACCGGTCCGGACCGTGGTGGCGGTGACCAGGTCCGCCAGCGACTCCCCGGAGACGAAGATCCCGGCCTCGTGGACCTCCTTGTCGTACGCCATCCAGTCAGCGACGGTGCACTCGGCGGCCCCGCCCTCCGCGCCGACCGCGCCCGCGTTGATCAACAGCATGTACTTCATGTCGCACTCCTCGGTGTCCGGCGCGGCACCGTCGCCGCGCACCCTCACCACGGACGGGACCCCGCCGGATGGACACGCCCCCGAAGATTTTTTGCCCGGCCCCCGGGAATTGTCCCCGGCGGTGCGGCCGGGGGAGCCGACCGGCATCCCCGGGGCCGGGCCGTGCGCGCGTCTGTCATCCTTGGGACGGTGACGCTCGGCCACCCACCCCGGCACCGCATCAGCCGCCGCACCCCCACCCCGAGGCCCAACCGCACCCGTACCCGGATCGTCCGTGCCGTGCTCGCGCTCGGCGCGGTCGCGGCCCTCGTCGCCCTCGCCGTGGTCGTCGTGCCGATGCTGCGCCCGCCGGGTCCGCGCCCGCTCTTCCAGATGCCGGTCGCGTGCGGCGAGACGTGGCAGCTCGGCACCTACCCCGGCCACGACGACTACGACGTCGACTTCTTTCCCACCGATGGCGAGGCGTGGGGCCGGCCGGTGCTCGCCTCCTACGCCGGCACGGTCACCGTGGCGGGCATCAACGGCTCCCTGGGCGGTCGCACCCCGGAGAACCCGAACGGCCCCCGGGGTCGTGGCGGCGGGTACTGGGTGAAGATCGACCACGGGGGCAGGTGGGAGACGCAGTACCTCCACCTGCTCGAACCGCCGCTGGTCCGGGAGGGCCAGCGGGTCGCCCAGGGCGAGCAGATCGGGCGGGTCGGCAGCACCGGCAACTCCGGCGCACCGCACCTGCACTACGAGCAGCGCCGGGGCTGGGACAAGGTCGAGACCTTCTTCGACGGGTCACCCTCCGGCATCACCACCGACGACCGGGAGTACACGGTGCGGCTCATGAGCAACAACTGCGCTGCGTGAGCCCTAGGCGAGACGCTTGCGCATCTGCTGGGTGACCACCTGGAAGCCCGCCGTGGAGTAGAGACCGATGGCCGCGGGATTGTCCCCGAAGACGTTCAGTTCCAGGTGCGTCGCTCCGTGGTCCCGTGCCGTCGCCTCGGCGGCGGCCAGCAACGCCCGTCCGAGGCCCCTGCCCCGGAACTCCGGGTCCACCTCGATGTCGTAGAGGAAGGCGCAGCCGGCGACCCCGCGCGGGTGGGTGAGCCCGATCCACAGGCGGCCGATCGGCGTGCCGTCGGCCAGGACACCCCGGAGCAGGATCATCTGACGGGTGTCGAGTCCGTCGGGCAGCAGGGTCCGGTTGCCCTCCAGGGCACGGTCGAGCGCCTCCTCCTCCGGCCAGACCCCGGCGGCCACCTGGGCGTCGGCGAACTGCCGCGCGACGGCCTGCTGCCAGCTGTCGAACTCGGACTGCTCCATGGGGCGGGTGGTCACGACGGTCACGGCAGCGATGCTCGCACCCACGACGACCCCCGACAACCCGGTTCCGGGGCGGGTGCCGGGATCACCGGGTGCGGATCAGGCCGGGGCCGGCGGCTATGCCGACGCCGGCGTCGCGCGGTCGCCGTCGACGGGACACGGCGGCGGCGCACGCCAGGCAGAGGGACGCGGCCACGACCAGCGTCGGACGGGCTCCGAGGTGGACGGCGGCGGAGCCGAGGGGAATCGCCAGGACGATGGGCCCGAACATCGCGGTGTTGGCGGTCGCCGCGACCCGACCGAGCACCGCCGCCGGCGTGTGTCGCTGCAGGGCGGTCACCGCGGCGACCAGTGCCCAGGGCAGGCCGAAGCCGGCCAGCACCGAGGCCGCGACAGTGGCGGGCCACCAGGGCAGGCAGCGGACGAGGCAGCCGACCCCGAACAGTGTCGTGCCGGCGACGCCCACGGTGACCGGGCCCCAACTGCCGAGGAGCCGGCCCACGACGAGGCCCCCGACGACGGACCCGGCGCCCTGGGCGCTGAGGACGACGCCGAGGAACGTCGCCGGCAGGGCCAGTTCGGTGGTGACCATCGCGTAGGTGGCGGCGGTCGTGAAGCCGGACATGGCGATCGACAGGGCGGCGAGGGCGACGGCGATGCGCAGCGCCGGCTGTCCGAGCAGGACGGCGAGGCCGGCGCGGAAACCGCCCGGCCGGTCCGCCGGCAGGTCGGGAGGCGTCCGTACGAGCCGCACGGCCGCGTACAGCAGGGCGACGAGGACCGGCATCGCCGCGCTGAGGAGGACGACCGCGTGGCCGCCGTGCCACGCGTACAGGCCCGCGCCGGCCACCGGAGCCACCAGCTTCATGCCCTCCTGGGCGCTGGAGCGCGCGCCGTTGACGTGGCCGAGCTGTGCCGGTGACAGGGCGGACGGCAGCAGCGCCGTCTCGCCCGCGTCGATCAGCACGTAGCTGAGGCCGTAGGCGCAGGACACGACGAAGATGAGCCAGGTCCGGTCCGGTCCCCGGACGGTCAGCAGAGTCAGCAGGACGGTGGCCAACGCCAGGTTGACACCGACGACCAGCGGTCGCCGGGGCACCCGGTCGAGCAGGGCGCCCAGCCAGGGGCCGGCGAGGACCGGGGCGTACACGCACAGCCCGGCCAGGGCCGCGAGGCCGGTGGAGCCGGTGAGGTCGAGGATCCAGATCCCCGCCACCAGGGACATGGCGCTGCTGCCGAAGCCCGACAGCAGGGAGATCGCCACGAACAGTCCGGCGTTACGGCGCATGAGCCCTCCAAGCGTGAGCCGGGACGACTCACAGCCTGGTTCTTGAGTGACTCACAGGCAAGACGGCGAGCTGCTGTCAACGATCCGTTGACAACAGCATCGCCAGCGTCGCGCCCGCCGATCGCACCGGCCCCGGCAGGCGCTCGGGATCCGCGCCGGCCAGGTCGGCGGCGACGTGCGAGGCCAGCGCGTGCAGGGAGCCCGGGTCGGCGTCGAGGGCGTTCTCCACGGTCGCGCGCACCAGCGCCGCCCGACGGAACCGCCCGTCCCACCGCCGGTCCGCGTCGATCCACCGCGCCAGCTCGGCGACCGCGCCCCGCAGGGCCGCGACCCGCGACGAGTACGCCTGGT
>NZ_JBFAMU010000411.1:0-4387 GCF_040656655.1 Micromonospora sp. NPDC049799 | reverse complement strand
TTCACGCCGGCATCGTGGTCTTCTGCGACCGTGACCTGCCGCTCGCGCAGCGGCTGGCGTCCCGTCTCGGCCTGCCGTTCCACTCGCCGAGCACGGTCCACGCCGCCACCGACAAGTACGTGCAGCGGCAGCGGCTGCGCGACGCCGGGCTGCCGGTGCCGCGGTTCCGGCTGGTGGAGCAGCCCGGCGAGGTGCTGGAGGCGCTCGACGCGGTGGGCACGCCCGCGGTGCTCAAGCCGGTCCGGGGCGCGGGCAGCCAACAGACGTACCGCCTGAACGGCCCGCAGGACGCGCTGCGGTACGCCGCCGACGCGTTCGCCTCGGGCGAGGCCGACCAGGTGGTGGTCGAGGAGATGCTGGTCGGCTGCCCGTCGGTGGCCGGACCCGGCCTCGGCGACTACGTGTCGGTCGAGATGCTGCTGTGGCGCGGCACGGTCGCCTGCCAGGTGCTCAACTCCCGGCTGCCGTTGCGGGAACCGTTCCGCGAGCAGGGTTTCATCATGCCCGGGCTGCTGCCCGAGAAGGACGAGGCGGAGGCCTTCCGGGTCACCGAGGCGGCCTGCCACGCGCTCGGCCTGCGCGACGGCTGGATCGACGTGGAGCTGAAGCTGACCGCCGACGGACCTGCGGTGATCGAGGTGAACGCCCGCATGGGTGGCTATGTGGCCGCCCTGCTGCACCGCTCGTACGGCGTGGGAGCGGTCCGGCTGGCGTTCGACGTCGCCGTCGGCCGCCGGCCGGTGGTGTCGCTCAGGGAGCCGGCGGCGACCGCCTTCTGCTACCAGATCCTGCCGCCGGTCGGTGACTGGCGGCTGGCCTCCTGGGGCAACCTGGCCGACCTGGCCGAGCAGCACCCCGACATTCTCTCGGTCGTCCTGACCGCTGAGCCCGGCGACCGGGTCGACTGGCGGTCGGGCAGCCACGGCACGATCGGCGTGGTGGAGGGCATGGCCGAGCGGCCGGACGCGGTGCTCACCGCGGTGCGCGCCGTCGAGCGCGCCATCGCCGACCAGGTGGTCTTCAGTCCCGCGTGAGCGGCCGCTGCCAGTAGCTCGGTCGGCGCCGCGACCACGACCGGCGCATCGGATCCCGCAGGGCCCGCAGCAGCAGGCCCGCCGGGATCACGAACAGCACGTACACGACGGTGAGCAGGGCTTTGCGCATCAGACGTTCCTCTCTCCGGTACGGACGGACGGCGGCTGGTCAGTCGAGGGGAACCTCGGTGCGCCAGTCCCGGTCCTCGCGCCACTCGGGCTGCTCGGACTTGTGCAGCAGGAACCCGCCGAGCGCGAGCACGTCGATGCCGGTCCGCATGAAGCACGTGTACGCCTCCTGCGGCGTGTTCACGATCGGCTCGCCGCGGACGTTGAACGATGTGTTCACCACGACGCTGTTGCCGGTCTCGTGCTTGAGTGCCGTGAGCAGCCGGTGATAGGCGGGGTTGTCCCGCGGGCCGACGGTCTGCACGCGCGCCGAGTGGTCCACGTGCGTGACCGCCGGGATCACGGACCGGGGCACCTTGAGCAGGTCGATGCCGGTCAGGCCCGGATCGGCGTCGACGGCGAGCCGGGCCGCCTGGGCGACCGGCGCGACCACGAGCATGTACGGGCTCTCCTGCGGCAGGTCGAAGAAGTCCTTCGCGTCCTCGGTCAGCACGGACGGCGCGAACGGCCGGAACGACTCCCGGAACTTGATCTTCAAGTTCATGATCGATTGGGTTCGCGGGTCACGGGCGTCGCCCAGGATCGAGCGTGACCCCAGCGCCCGCGGACCGAACTCCATCCGGCCCTGGAACCAGCCCACCACCATCCCCGCGGCGATCGACTTCGCGACCTCGGCCGCCAGCTCCTGCGGCCCGAGGCGGCGGTGCGGGATGCCGGCGGAGTTCAGGTACGCCGCGATCTGCTCGTCGTCGTACCGCGGCCCGAGCAACGACCCGGCCATCGCGTCGTGCCCGGTGCCGACGTGCGCCCGTTCGGCGCCCCGGTCCATCGCGACCGCGAGCGCCGCACCCAGCGCGCCGCCGGCGTCACCGGCCGCCGGCTGGACCCAGACCTCGTCGAAGAGCGACCCGGCGACGATCTTCCCGTTCGCCACGCAGTTGAGGGCAACCCCGCCGGCCAGGCAGAGCCGCGACTCGCCGGTCAGCTCCCGGGCCGTCAGCGCGAGCGCGAGGACGACCTCCTCGGTGACCAGCTGCACCGACGCCGCCAGGTCGAACTCGCGCCGGGTCAGCTCGCCCTCGGGTTCGCGGCGCGGGCCGCCGAACAGCCTCTCGAAGCCGCGGCCGGTCATCACCTGCCCGCGCAGGAACTCGAAGTAGCGCATGTTCAGCCGGAACGACCCATCGGGCTTGACGTCGATCAGCCGCTCGCGGATCAGGTCGGCGTACCGGGGTTCGCCGTAGGGCGCCAGGCCCATCAGCTTGTACTCGCCGGAGTCCACCTTGAACCCGCAGAAGTAGGTGAAGGCCGAGTAGAGCAGGCCCAGCGAGTGCGGGAAACGGATCTCGGCCTTCGGCGTCAGCAGGGTGCCCTGCCCGTGCCAGATCGTGGTGGTCGCCCACTCGCCGACACCGTCGATGCAGAGCACTGCGGCCGACTCGTACGGGCTGGCCAGGAACGCCGACGCGGCGTGCGACTCGTGGTGCCGCCGGCAGATGATCTCCGGCACGCGTCCCCGGTCCAGCCCTTCGAGCTCGCGGCGGACCACGTCGGTGACGCGTCGCTTCGACGTCCACCACCCGGGCAGGGTGTCACGAAAGGAGGCCAGCCCGAACGGGACCGCACCGAGATAGGTCGCCAGGACGCGGCGGAACTTGAGCGCCGGGTCCTCGTAGTAGGCGATCGCCGACACGTCGGCGAGGGTGGCGCCGGCCTCGTTCAGGCAGTAGGCGACCGCGTTCGCCGGGAACGCCGAGTCGTGGCGGCGGCGGGTGAAACGCTCCTCCTGCGCGGCCGCCACCGGGCGGCCGTCGGACACCAGCGCCGCGGCACTGTCGTGGTAGTACGCGGAGACGCCGAGAACCAGGTCAGACATGTGCGGAGGCCTCCACTCGGGCGCGACGAGCCGCGGTACGCGCCCAGAATCCGGATGGTGGGTTCAGCGAGCGGTACCCGGCCCGGATCCGGTCCCACGCCTGCGCGCGGTCCGCCGGCGCCTGCTGCGCCAGATATCCGTCGACGGCGTCCGCCGCCCACGCGGAGTGCCCGGTCGCCACGTTGTCGATGGTGTTGTGGATGTCGACGAACGCGGTGCTGAAGCCGTACCGCGTGAGCGCCTGCCGGGCGCGGCGATAACTGCCACCGACACCGGACAACTCCATGGCCAGGTTCAAGCCGAGGATCTCCGGCTCGAACGTACGCGGGAACCGGCCGATCGCCAGCCAGTAGACCGGTAGCTCGAACGAGCGGTCCCGCAACGCCGGCCAGGCCGCGAACTCCGGTGACCGGGTCGGCGGCAGGTCGATGCCCATCTCCCGCAGCACCGTGCGGTAGATCAGCGGATGGTTCAGCTCCAGCTCGCCGTTGCCCAGCTCGTCCCAGTAGGTCGCGAACAGGAAGTGGCCCCGCTCGGTGGAGGCGAGCTGGTAGTCGGTGTGACCGGCCAGCCAGGCGCCGTCGATCAGGGTGAGGGGCGCCAGCTGCAACGTCGAGTCGATCAGCTCGGCGCGCTGCGGCAGGGGATCGTCCGAGCCGTCCTGGAACTCGCTGTTGTGCCGGTCGTGCTGGTCGAGCAGCCACGGCCGCAGGCCGTCCGCCGGCGGCTCGGCGGGCAGCGTTGACGTGTCCCGTCTCATGCCGTGGCGGGAGCGGGCCAGCCACCCCTGGACGTAGCGCAGCGCGTAGCGCCGGGTGGCCGGCGTGATGGTGCGCCGCAGCAGCCGGGTGTAGGCCTGCCGCGGACCGACGGGAGCCTCGCCGTCATCGTCACCGTCCGCGGCCAGGCGGAGCTCGATGCTCCGGGGTTGGTGGGCGGAGGGCCGCAGCCGCGCGCGCTCGGCCGGATCGACCGGCAGCGCGTCGATCCACCGGTTGATGACGTCGAGGTCGTCGTCGGGGAACACCCGGAACATCCGGCCGTTCTCCGACACCAGCTCGCCGGTGAGCCGGCTCGCCCCGGACCGGCCCGGGCGCACCAGGCGGCTGTCGGCGAGCGCGGCCAGGAACGGGCCCGGATCGGTCCGGGCCTCGGCCAGCCACTGCTTCAGCGGCCGCCCGCGCATCACGAACCGGTCGTGATAGGCCGACGCCTCGCGGGCCCGCGAGCGCATCAGCTCGGCCATCTCGAACCACGGGTCGCGGGCGGCGTCGAGCTCCCGGTACACCTCGTCGCTCCAGCGGCGCAGCGCGGCGAACGCCCAGGCGAAGCCCCGCCCGAACGCCGC
>NZ_JBFAMU010000410.1:0-4389 GCF_040656655.1 Micromonospora sp. NPDC049799 | reverse complement strand
CACACGCACGTCGGGCCGTCCTCGGTCAGGCGCAGGTGCGCGATGTCGCCGGCGCTGCCCGTGGCGCCCCGGTGCAGGCCGCCACCGAGCACCAGGCCACAGCCGACAGCGGCGCCGAGCCGCAGGTAGAGGAAGTCGTCGAAGGTGCGACCCACGCCGGCGTGCCGTTCGCCGAGGGCTCCGACGTTGGCGTCGTCGTCGACCAGCGTGGGAGTGCCCAGCTCGGCGGCGATGGTGTCGCGCACCGGGAACCGGTGCCAGCCGGGCAGCAGCGGCGGCGAGATCGGCATGCCCTCCCGGACGTCCACCGGCCCGGGCAGGGCCACGCCGACGCCGGTGAGCCGGCCGAGCCCCAGCTCGGCCCGGAGCTTGGCGATCAGCTCGACCGCGCGCCGGACCACGGGCTCCGGTCCCTGCCGTACGTCGACGGGTTCCCGCAGCTCGGCGAGCGGGGTCAGCTCCCCGTCGGTGACGGTGACGACGAGGTCCCGCGTACCGACGACGACGCCGGCGAAGCGCACCCCGCGCCCCAGGCGCAACAGCGACGAGCGCCGGCCGCCGCGGGACGCGGCGGGACCGGCGGCCTCCACCAGGCCGGCCTCGACGAGCCGCTCCACCTCGGCGGCGAGCCGTGCACGGGGCAGACCCAGCACGTCGCCCAGCTCCACCCGTGAGCGGGGGCCGTCGTCGCGCAGCAGCGTGACCAGGCGCGCCTGGTCCGTGGTCTCCGGCCGGACCGACACCATCGCCATCACCTCCCGGCCGCGAGTCTGCCACGGCGGTGTTTCCCCCGCGTGGCGAACGGGGCCACGCCCGGTGAAACCGGACGAGCAGGTCGAGGGCGTACACATGCCAGCGGGCCGGTCACCCGAGGGTGACCGGCCCGCTCAGTGGTGCGGTGGATCAGACGCCGCTGGTGCCCGAGCTGGACGGCTTGCTGTTGCGAGGCGTGGTGGTGGCCGACGGAGTGCCCGAGGCCGAGCTCGAGCCCGACTTCGCACCGACGGTGGCCGGCGTGCCGGCGAACGCGTCGTCGGCGGCGGTCAGCTCCTGCTTCTGGCCGTTGCCGGTGCCGGTGCCCAGCTTCTCACCCAGCTTCGACTGGCTGACCTTGTCCTTGCCCTCGCTGTAGAGCCGGGTCGCCTGGGCCTGCGCGACACCCGCCGCCTCCTGGACGGTCGGGTGGTCGAGCACCTTGCGGCCCCGGATCACCAACTCCTCGTACTTCTCCCGACCGGCACGGGCGCCCAGGACGAATCCCGCAGCCAGCCCGCCAAGAAACATGATCTTTCCGCGCATGGCGGCTCCTCTCGTACCTGACGCGCCGTCGGCCCCCGCATACCCGGCCGGGGTCGACCAATTCGCGCCTGCGTCCTCTGTCGGCAGCTAACTACCCATCCTGCTCTCTGCTCATGCCTCCCTGTGCCGTGATGGCGATTTGTCTGCTTTATCGTGGTGATCGTGGCGTCTGTTCGGGTGGGTAACCCCCTGGACCGCCGCCCGGGGGAGTCCTGTACTCTTGTCCCCGTCGCACGGCGAAGGAGATCCTTCCGGCGGGCGGCAGCACGATCCCCCGTAGCTCAATTGGCAGAGCAGCCGGCTGTTAACCGGCAGGTTTTTGGTTCGAGTCCAAACGGGGGAGCTTCTCCACCAGACGCCCGTCGGCATGCCGGCGGGCGTTCGCCGTCTTCCCGGCCCGGCCCCTCCGCGCGCGTTCCGCTTGGACGGCCGCACATCCGCCATGCGTTGACAAGGGGCCCTTCCTCTGCGAAATGCGTTAAGAGGGGGCCCTTCCTTCCGCCTGGCCGGCAGGATGGGCGATGTCGACTTAGACTCCCGCTGCGTCGATCGATGCGTCGTTTCAGGGGTGGGATGCGGATGTCCGGAAGAGGTGGCCGGGGCAGGGTCACGCTGGTCGCGGTGGCCGTCGTGCTCGCCTGGCTGGTCATCGGCGGGGTGGCCGGGCCGTTCGCCGGCCGGCTGAGCGAGGTGGCGACCAACGACAACGCCTCCTTCCTCCCCACCGATGCCGAGGCGACCCGCGCCCAGGAGCTGTCCGGCGGCTTCGTCGACCGGCAGACCACCCCGGCGCTGGTGGTCTACGAGCGGACCTCCGGCATCACCGACGCCGACCGGCAGCGGGTCGCCGCGGACGCCGCCCGGTTCGCCCGGGTGCCCGGGGTGGTGGCGCCGTTGCCGCCGCCGATCCCCAGCCAGGACGGGCAGGCCCTCCAGGTGGTGGTGCCCATCGACGACGCGGAGGGCGAGGCGATCGGCGCGACCGTCGAGGACCTGCGGGCCGTGGCCGGCGGCGACCGGGACGGGTTGACCGTCGACGTCGCCGGGCCGGCCGGCCTGCTGGCCGACCTCATCGAGGTCTTCTCCGCGATCGACGGCACCCTGCTGCTGGTCACCCTCTGCGTGGTGCTGGTGATCCTGCTGGTCGTCTACCGCAGCCCGATCCTGTGGCTCTTCCCGCTCCTCGCCGCCGGCATGTCGTACGCCCTCGCGTCGGTCTTCGTCTACCTGCTCGCCGACGCCGACGTGATCAAGCTGAACGGGCAGGCGCAGGGCATCCTCACGGTGCTCGTGTTCGGCGCGGGCACCGACTACGCACTGCTGCTGGTCGCCCGGTACCGGGAGGAACTGCACCGGCACGAGCGTCCCTGGGACGCCATGCGGACCGCTTGGAAGGGCGCCGCGCCGGCGATCATCGCCTCCGGCGGCACGGTCATCCTCAGCCTGCTCTGCCTGCTGCTGTCGAGCCTCAACTCCAACCGGGCGCTCGGCCCGGTCGCGGCCATCGGCATCGGCGCCACCCTGCTGGTGATGCTCACCTTCCTGCCGGCCCTGCTGGTGCTCGGCGGCAGGTGGGCGTTCTGGCCGCGCCGCCCCCGGCACGACCGCGCCGACCCGCAGGCCGAGCACGGCATCTGGAGCCGGGTCGCCGGATTCGTGGCCCGGCGGGCCCGACCGGTCTGGCTGGTCACCGCCGTCCTGCTGGCCGCGCTCGCGCTCGGCCTGACCCAACTCGGCGCGACCACCCTCGGCCAGACCGACCTGTTCACCGAGCGGACCGACTCGGTCGCCGGGCAGGAGGTCATCGCCCGGCACTACCCGGCCGGCACCGGCAGCCCGGCCACGATCTTCACCACCGAGGGGGCGGCACGCCAGGTCGCCGGGGTGGCCCGGGGCGTCCCCGGTGTGGCCGCCGTCCGCCCGGTCACCGCCGAGCGGGCCGGCCCACCCGAGGAGAACGCACCCCCGAAGGTGGTCGACGGCCGCGTCCAACTGGAGGCGACGCTGGCCGCCCCGCCGGACAGCGACGGCGCCGAGCGGACCATCCGGGACCTGCGGGTGGCGGTGCACGCCGTACCCGGCTCGGACTCCGTGGTCGGCGGGTTCACCGCGATCAACGTGGACACCTCCGACGCCTCCCGGCGCGACCAGAACGTGATCATCCCGGTGGTGCTGGTGGTCATCGCGATCATCCTGGCCCTGCTGCTGCGGGCGGTCCTCGCGCCGATCCTGCTGATCGCCACCGTGCTGCTGAGCTTCGCCGCCACACTCGGGCTCTGTGCGCTGATCTTCCGGTACGTCTTCGACTTCCCCGGCGTCGACGCCTCGTTCCCGCTCTTCGCCTTCGTGTTCCTGGTCGCCCTCGGCATCGACTACAACATCTTCCTGATGAGCCGGGTCCGGGAGGAGTCGGTGAAACGGGGCACCCGGGCCGGCGTGCTGGCCGGCCTCGCGGTCACCGGCGGCGTGATCACCTCCGCCGGCATCGTGCTCGCCGCAACCTTCGGCGCGCTCGCCGTGCTCCCGCTGGTGGTGCTCGTCGAGCTGGGCGTCGCCGTGGCCGTCGGCGTACTGATCGACACCATCGTCGTCCGCTCGCTGCTGGTGCCGGCGCTCGCGTACGACATCGGGCCGAAGGTGTGGTGGCCGAGTCGGCTGTCCCGGTCCCAGGGTGAGGGGGAGGCGCGTGATGCTGGCTGAGACCGATGTGGTGATCGTCGGCGGTGGCCTGGCCGGCCTGGCCGCGGCCCGGCGGCTGCACCGGGCCGGCGTGCCGTGGCGGCTGCTGGAGGCCCGCGGCCGGCTCGGCGGCCGCGTCGCCACCGACACCGTCGACGGGTACCTCCTCGACCGGGGCTTCCAGGTCCTCAACACCGCCTACCCGCAACTCGGCAAGCTGCTCGACGTCGACCGCCTGCACCTTGGCTACTTCACCTCCGGCGTGTTGGTGCGCAAGGGCGACGACCTGCACCGGCTGGTCAACCCGTTGCGCGAGCCCACCGGCGCGCCCCGCACCGCGCTCGCCGGAATCGGCTCCCTGCTCGACCGGGTGCGCTTCGCCGCGCTCGCCGCCGGCAGCGCCACCCTGCC
>NZ_JBFAMU010000409.1:0-4402 GCF_040656655.1 Micromonospora sp. NPDC049799 | reverse complement strand
GCACCACCACGACCGCCACCGGGCGGGACCGCGCCACCGGGAGGGGCACCGCCCGGTCCGCCGTAGACACCGCCGGCGGGCGCACCGCCGTAGGCACCGGCCCGGGACCGGTCACCGGGGGGCAGGAAGCCCTCCGCCTCGTCGTCCGGACCGTCGTCGGAGTCCCGGCCCGGCGGCGGGTTCCGCCGTGCCCGGAGGATGCCGACGACACCGGCACCGACCAGCAACGCGCCGACGACACCGACCGCACCGATCAGGTAGGTGATGTCCTGGAGCGTGAGGCCGTCCATCCAGGACTGGCCCGCGGCCGACCTGGGCCCGGCCGCCGAGCCCGCGACGGGCTTCGCGCCCTCTGTGGACGGCTTGTAGGCCAGGATGTCGATCGGGTCCTCGTTCTCGAGCTGACCGCCGTCGGAGATGGTGAGGAACGACTTGCCGTCCGGCGTGTAGGAGATCGCCTCGCCGAACGGATCCTCCAGCGCGGTCACCCGGGGCTCGGCGCTGGTCAACGCCTTCACCACGTCACCGTCGGGGACGTCGTACTCGAAGGCGTCGGCGTACGTGCGGAGCACCACGCGGGACCCGTCCGGGGAACGGGCGGCACCGGTGACAGCCGTCCGGCCGAGGGCGCCGAGCCGGTTCTCCGTGTCGGTCTTCGGCAGGCTGACGTCGCCGACCTTCTTCATCGGCACGGGCTCGGTGTCGCCGGTGCGCAGCTTCCCGCCCGGCGCGAAGATCTCCGCCTTGCCGGCGGTCACCTTGGTGATGATCAGAGGGGTGCCGTCACCGTTGAGGAGCAGTGCCTCGGCGTCGCGCGGCTTGCCGTCCGGGTACGCGATGCGGTGCAGCTTCGGCTGCGCGCCGCCGCCGACCGGCATGCTCCACAGCGCGACCCGCTCGCGGCGGGTCTTGCTGGTGACGTTGTCGCCGGTGTCGGCGATCCACAGCGTCCTGCCGTCCGGCGAGAGTGCCAGGTCCTCGGTGTCGAGAGGTCCGCCACCGGAGTAGCGGACCGGATCCTTGGCGATCTTGCACTTGGTGTCGAGGAAGAAGACGCGCTTGCGGCGGTCGTCGTCGGTGCCGTCGTTGACGACGATGTAACCGGTCTTCGTCGCCACCAGGCCGGAGACCTCGCGGAGGCGCTCGTCGGTCACCGTGCACCGCTTCTGACCTGCCGCGAGAGCGAGCGGGGAGGTGGCGGGGGTGGAGGCCGCCAGGGCGACCCCGGCCCACGCCACGGTTGCCCCCAGCACGCTGAGGGCAACCGTGACCGAGGAGAAGACGCGGCGCATCTTGCTAGTGTCGCATGTCCCGCGGTGCTCTCCGGGCGGCCGGGACGCCCTACGACCGCTGCGCGACCGCCCGCTCCGCTCCGGTCTCGTACGGTGCCAGCTCCGCCGCGAGGGCCTCGCCGACCCGAACGTGCAGCAGGGTGCCCTCCGGCAGGTGTGACGTGCTCAGCACTTCGCCCTGCCGGTGCAGCCGCGCCACCAGGTCACCCCGGTCGTACGGGAGCACGGCGCGGACCTCCACCGCCGGACGGGGGAGCCGCCCCTCGATGGCCTCGCGCAGCCCGTCGATGCCCCGCCCGGTGTGGGCGGACACGAAGACGGCATCCGGCCAGAGCCGCTTCAGCCGCAGCAGGGTCTCCTCGTCCGCGGCGTCGGTCTTGTTGACCACCAGCAGCTCGGGCAGCCGGTCGGCGCCGACCTCCGCGAGCACCTCGTGGACCGCCCGGACCTGCTCCTCCGGGTCGGGGTGGGTGCCGTCGACCACGTGCACCACCAGGTCGGCCTCGGCGACCTCCTCCAGGGTCGAGCGGAACGCCTCGACGATCTGGTGCGGCAGGTGCCGGACGAAGCCGACGGTGTCGGACAGCGTGTAGAGGCGCCCGTCGGAGGTGGTGGCCCTGCGGGTGGTCGGGTCCAGCGTGGCGAACAGCGCGTTCTCCACCAGCACGCCGGCACCGGTCAGCCGGTTGAGCAGGCTGGACTTGCCGGCGTTGGTGTAGCCGGCGATGGCGACGGCCGGCACCGCGTTGCGGGAGCGTCGGGCGCGCTTGGTCTGGCGTACCGTCCGCATGCCCTTGATCTCCCGGCGGAGCCGGGCGATGCGGTGGCGGATCCGACGCCGGTCGGTCTCCAGCTTGGTCTCACCGGGACCGCGCAGGCCCACGCCGCCGCCGGCGCCGCCGCCGCGACCGCTACCACCGGTCTGCCGGGAGAGGGTCTCACCCCAACCGCGCAGGCGGGGCAGCAGGTACTCCAGCTGGGCCAGCTCGACCTGTGCCTTACCTTCCTTGCTCTTCGCGTGCTGGGCGAAGATGTCCAGGATCAGGGCGGTCCGGTCGACCACCTTGACCTTGGTGCGCTGCTCCAGGTTGCGCAGCTGCGACGGGGACAGCTCACCGTCGCAGATGACGGTGTCGGCGCCGGTGGACAGCACCACCGAACCGAGGTCCTCGACCTTGCCGCGGCCAACGTAGGTGGCCGGGTCCGGGCGGTTGCGCCGCTGGATCAGGCCCTCGAGGACCTGGGAGCCGGCCGTCTCGGCCAGCGCGGCCAGCTCGGTGAGGGAGTTCTCCGCGTCGCTCTGGCTGCCCTCGGTCCACACCCCGACGAGGATCACGCGCTCCAGGCGCAGCTGCCGGTACTCGACCTCGGTGATGTCGGTGAGCTCGGTCGAGAGGCCGGGGACCCGCCGCAACGCCTGCCGCTCCGACAGCTCGAAATCACCGGTTGTGGCGTCGAACTCGTCGTCCTCGTTGGGAACGTAGGTCTCCTGCTCTCGCAAACTCAGTCTCCTGTCCGTTTGGTCACGTAGAACGCAATCCTGACATGTGCCAACGCACGACGCACCTGCTATATGCCCGTGGCCGTACCGGCCGGTAGCGGGGTCGGATGCCGGCCGGACCAGCGGGGCGAGTAGAAATGCTGGGCGAACCGTTCAGCGTCGACGGAGGAAAAACACCGTGGCCATCACCCGTCTCCCGAGTGCCGGGTTCTCGATCACCATCCGGATCGCGGTGCCTGCGGACGCCTCCTCGATCGGACGCCTCACCACCTCCGTCGGCGAGGCCGGTGCGATCGTCACCGCCCTCGACGTGGTTGACTCCGACCCGACCCACGTGCTCGTCGACCTGACCTGTGACACCGCCGACTCCAGCCACGCCGACCAGGTGGTCGACGCGCTGACCGCGCTGGACGGCGTGGACGTCCGCAAGGTCTCCGACCGGACGTTCCTGCTCCACCTCGGCGGAAAGATCGAGGTCACCCCGAAGGTCGCGCTGCGCAACCGGGACGAGCTGTCGCGCGCGTACACCCCCGGTGTGGCCCGGGTCTGCATGGCGATCGCGGAGAACCCGGCGGACGCCCGTCGGCTCACCATCAAGCGCAACACCGTCGCCGTGGTCAGCGACGGCTCCGCCGTCCTCGGCCTGGGCAACCTCGGGCCGGCCGCGTCCCTGCCGGTGATGGAGGGCAAGGCCGCGCTGTTCAAGCGCTTCGGCGGGGTCGACGCGTGGCCGGTGGTGCTGGACACCCAGGACACCGACGAGATCGTGCAGATCGTCAAGGCCATCGCGCCCGCGTACGGCGGGATCAACCTGGAGGACATCGCCGCGCCGCGCTGCTTCGAGATCGAGGCCCGGCTGCGCGAGGCTCTGGACATCCCGGTCTTCCACGACGACCAGCACGGCACCGCCATCTGCGTGCTCGCCGCGCTGACCAACGCGCTGCGCGTCGTGGGCAAGCAGCTCGCGGACGTCCGGGTCGTGGTCTCCGGCGCGGGCGCGGCCGGCACCGCGATCATGAAGCTGCTGCTGCGCCAGGGCGTCGGCGACATCATCGCGTACGACCGGAAGGGCGCCCTGCACCGTGGGATGCCCGACCTCAACCCGGCCTGGCAGTGGCTGGCCGAGCACACCAACAAGGAGAGCTACTCCGGCGACCTGCCGGGTGCGATCCGGGGCGCGGACGTGTTCATCGGCGTCAGCGCGCCGAACCTGCTCACCGGCGACGACATCGCCGCGATGGCCAAGGACTCGATCGTCTTCGCGCTGGCCAACCCGGACCCGGAGGTCGACCCGCGGGAGGCACGCAAGCACGCCGCCGTCGTCGCCACCGGCCGCTCCGACCAGCCGAACCAGATCAACAACGTGCTGGCGTTCCCGGGCGTCTTCCGGGGCATGCTCGACGCGCACGCCGAGGAGTTCACCGAGGAGATGGCCATCGCCGCCGCGCGGGCCATCGCCGACGTGGTGGGCGAGGAGAAGATCAACCCGACGGTGATCGTGCCGAGCGTCTTCGACTCCCGGGTCGCCCCGGCGGTCGCGGCGGCCGTCCGCGCGGCGGCGCAGAACCCGGCGGTCACCCAGCCCTCACGACAGCGGCCTAACCCCCAC
>NZ_JBFAMU010000408.1:0-4403 GCF_040656655.1 Micromonospora sp. NPDC049799 | reverse complement strand
GGTCGTCCTCCGCGCCGACCGGTGGCGCCTGGAGCGCACCGGGCGGGACGCTGCCCACCGGCGGACCGGCGGCGAGCCGGTCCAGGATCGCGCGGGCCGACGGCGGTGCGGCCAGCAGCGTCCGCCGGAGCTTCGCCGGGTCCGCACAGAGGGCCGCCGTCCGCAGGTCCAGCTCCTCCGCCGGGCGGCCGAGCCCCGCCGGGTACGGGGAGATCTCGTCGATGCCGCCCACGAGCTGCACCTGGGAGTCGGGGCCGTACAGCAGGAGGAGCCCGCGCAGCCGGTCCACGGCGGCGCGTACCTGGGCCGGTGTGGGTGGGCGCGGGCCGGCGGTGGCCATGGCGAGCACCGCGTCGACCGAGGTGCTGCCGTCCGAGGCGTCCCGGGTGAGCCGGGCCGCGTCGAGGATCAGGAGGGTGAACTGGTCCAGCCCGTCGAGGGCGCGCGCCACCGACACCCGGGACTGGGCCCGGATGGCGAGCGCGGACATGTCGGCCGGCACGGGTACGACGAGGTCCGGCCGCAGCTGGAGGAGCGCGGCGAGGGAGTCGTCCGGCAGCGACCGCAGGTGGTCGGCGAGTGAGGTGGTCATCGTCGTTCCACGCTAGCCCGCCGGTGGGACTTCCCGCCCCTCGACTAGGTTCGGCGCATGTCTGTGCTGACGGTCGGATTCGACCTCGACATGACCCTGGTCGACTCCCGTCCCGGCATCGCCGCCGCCTACCGGGCGCTGACCGCGAGGACCGGCGTCCACGTGGACGCCGAGGTCGCGGTGTCCCGGCTCGGCCCTCCGCTGCGTACCGAGATCGCCCATTGGTTCCCGCCGGAGCAGGTGGAGGAGGCCGTCACCATCTACCGCGAGCTGTACCCGGCGTACGCGATCACCCCGACCGTGCCGCTGCCCGGTGCCCGGGCCGCCCTCGACGCGGTACGCGCACGCGGTGGACGGGTGCTCGTGGTCACCTCCAAGATCGGCCGGTTGGCGCGGCTGCACCTGGACCACCTCGGCCTGACCGTCGACGAGCTGGCCGGGGACTTGTTCGCGGAGGAGAAGGCGAGCGCCCTGCGGGCGCACGGCGCCACCCACTACGTCGGTGACCACGTCGCCGACATGGTGGCGGCGGGAGCGGCCGGCGTGCCCGGGATCGGCGTGGCGACGGGGCCGTGTTCGGCCGACGACCTGCACGGCGCCGGTGCGGCGGTGGTGCTCGGAGACCTCGGCGGATTCCCGGCGGCGCTCGACCGCATGATCCGGCTAGCCTTGGAGCAGTAGACGTACCGAGCGAAGCAGGGGTTACACGTGCCGACGGGTCGAGTGAAGTGGTATGACGCGGCCAAGGGATACGGGTTCGTCACCAGCGACGAGGGTGGCGACGTGTTCCTGCCCAAGGGCGCGCTGCCGACGGGTGTCACCGACCTCAAGGGCGGTCAGCGGGTCGATTTCAGCGTGGTGGACAGCCGCCGCGGCGCCCAGGCGATGGGAGTCAAGGTGCTGGACGCGCCGCCCTCGGTGGCGGAGCTGCGCCGCCGGCCGGCGGAGGAACTGCACGGCCTCGTCGAGGACATGATCAAGGTGCTGGAGGCGAAGGTCCAGCCGGACCTGCGCCGTGGTCGCTTCCCGGACCGGAAGACCGCCCAGAAGGTGGCTCAGCTGGTCCACGCCGTCGCGCGCGAGCTGGAGGTCTGAGGCACGAGCCCGGCGTCGGTGGCCCGACCGAGCAGCGCCTCGACGGCGGCGAACCCGGCCTGACCCAGGTCCGCGGTGAACTCGTTGACGTAGAGGCCGATGTGCCGGTCCACCACGTCGGGCTCCATCTCCTGCGCGTGCGCCAGCACGTACTCCCGGCTCGCCGCCGGGTCGGCCCAGGCCCGCCGGACCGACTCGCGGATCCACCCCGCGGCGGCCTCGGGGTCGACGGCGCCGCGCCGGGCCAGGATCGCGCCGAGCGGGATCGGGAGGCCGGTGTCGGCCTCCCACCACTCGCCCAGGTCCACCAGCGCGGTCAGCCCGTGCCGCGGGTAGGTGAACCGCGCCTCGTGGATGACCAGCCCGGCGTCGTACCGTCCGGCGGCCACCCCGGGCATGATCTCGTGGAACGGCACCACCTCGATCCGCGCCGGCGGCCGGTCGGCCGACCAGAGCCGGAAGAGCAGGTACGCGGTGGTGCGGTCGCCCGGCACCGCGACCGTCGCACCGGTCAGGTCGGTCTGCCCGGTGGGGTCGGCCCGGCCGGTCGGGTCGGTGCTCCCGGCGCGGTCGCCGCGGGTGAGGACGAGTGGGCCGCAACCCCGGCCGAGCGCCCCGCCGCAGGGCAGCAGGTGGTAGTCCTCCAGCAGCCACGGCAGCGCCGCGAAGCTCACCTTGACCAGGTCGAACGCCCCCCGTTCGGCGGCCGTGTTGGTGACGTCGACGTCGGCGTACGTCACCTCGACCGGCGGGGCCCCGGGCACCTGGCCGTGCACGAGGGCGTGGAAGACGAACGTGTCGTTGGGACAGGGCGAGATCGCCAGTGAGAGCGCCACGCCCCCACCGTAGCCCCGTCCCCAGCCCGCCCGACCGCCCCCGCCGCACCGTTGTGACGTGGCGCGCGCGGTGATCGTTCCCGGTGGGCGCTGTAGGCGGCGGGCGTAGTTCCGGTGAAGTGCTGTCGAGCTGCCCCATCTGTGGGGCGGGCGGGACTCGGGACGCGGACGGGTGAGGAGAATCGACAGGTCTCTCCGCCCGGCCGTGCGGAGCGGTCGTCCGCCGAGGCCGGAGTGCGATGGCGCTGAGCCGGTTCGCCCTCCAGGCAGCGCGTCGAGAATCGCCAGGTGGAAGGGGTGACCCCGGGCCGGCTCCCGGTGGTGCTAGGACCAAGGCCGAGTGCGGGCGGGGGCAGGCCGGTCTCACTGGTGGGGCAGCTCGACAGTGGCGAGGGCTGAGGTGGAACAGGGCACGCCGAGAGGTTGTCCACAGGGTTGTCCACAGGATCAAGAGCCCTGTTGACGACAGGCCGGGGCGCTCGGAACGATCGATGCGTGTCGGACGGGACGGGGATCGACCTCGGCGCGACGTTACGTGCGCTACGGCGGAACACTGACCTCAGCCAGCGGGAGTTGGCGGAGCGGTCCGGCGTGCCGAAGAGCACGGTGGCGCGGATCGAGACGCACCCGGCGGCGAATCCGCAGTGGGAGACGGTGCAGCGCCTGGTGCGTGCGGCAGGCGGCGTCCTGGTCGTCACATCCGCCGAGACGGCAACGGCCCCGGTGCCACCGCTCGAGGACGACGAAGTCCGGGACGAGGCGGGGCGCCGCTACCCCGCCCACCTGGACGTCCGGAAGGTGCGGACGCTCCGGGACTGGCCCGGCGCGTGGTGGGCGCACTGGTACACGCTGCCACCAGACCGGTGGCCGCTGCGTGTCCCGGATCTGACCTACGACCTCGACCGGAGGCGCCGCGACGACCAGCGGTTACGGAAGTGGCTACCGGATGTCCTGACGCTGCGACGCGACCGGGCGGAGTTGCCGGAGACCTCGTGGCGGCTCGTCGCCGAGCTGCCCGACGGGAGGCAGGTGGGCGAGCTGCGGGCGCATGAGGAGAGTGGGGATCTGGCCCTCGGGTTCGACCTGGGCGACGTCCGGTCGGTGGTGCTGGACGGCGTGGTCGTCGCCCCTCGGCTGCGGGGGATGGGGATCGGCCGTCGACTGGTCGGGCAGTTGGCGGAGGAGATGCGGCAGGTGGGTGTCACGACGGCGGAGGCGGTCGCCCGCGGTGACGGCGTCGGCTTCCTTCGCGCGTGCGGATACCGCGCTGTCGTCGATGAGCAGCCGATGGTCCTGCGGTACGACGGCCGGGGCCCGCTCCGTCGGCGGGCGCGGTGACACGAGCGGTCGGCGTCGACTCAGCTGAGGGCGGTCGCGGTCGGTAGGGCCGCCGCGGCGGCGGTGAGGGCCTCAAGGGCCTCCCGGAGGCGCCAGGCGTCGCGGTCGCGCGGGCCGATCGGGTTGGAGATCGTCCGCAGCTCGACGAAGGGCACCCCGGCGTGGGCGGCGGCGACGGCCACCCCGTACCCCTCCATGGCCTCGGCCACGGCGTCCGGGTGCCGGCGGCGCAGCTCGTCGGTGCTGGCGGCGGTGCCGGTCACGGTGGTGACCGTGAGCACCGGGCCGACCGTGGCGGCCGGGAGGCCGGCGCGGAGGACGGCCAGCAGCGCGCGGTCGGCGGTGATCCTGACGCCGCCGCCCAGCAGCTCGGCCGGCATGCCCAGCTGGTCCACCGGGATGAAGCCCTCCGGTGACTCGGCGCCGAGATCCGCGGCGATCGCGCTGCTGCCCAGCACGGTGCCCCCGACCGGCACCTGGTCGGAGAAACCGCCCGCCACGCCGGCGCTGACCACGCCCCGGTACGGCCGCCCGCCGGCCTC
>NZ_JBFAMU010000407.1:0-4409 GCF_040656655.1 Micromonospora sp. NPDC049799 | reverse complement strand
CGTGACGGGCGTGGCGCGGCACGCGGGCGCGGCGGGGCGGGCGGGTGGGTGGGTCAGGAGGCGGAGCCCGGTTCGGCCATCCTGCGGTGCTGCTCGGCCTTCAACCTGTCCGGGACGATCTTGCCGGCGGCGGTCTGGACCTTGTTCATCAGCGAGCCCGCGGTGACCGTCTGGTCGCCCTTCATGAGCGCCTTGAAGCCCTGCTCGGCGACCGTACGCGGGGCGTCCTTCCGCCCGGCGCCGACGCGGGTGTCCTCCATGTCGGCCCGCGCGAAGAACTCGGTGTCCGTCGGCCCGGGCATCAGCGAGGTCACCGTGACGCCGGTCGCCTTCAGCTCGTTGCGCAGCGCCTCGGCGAAGGACTGGACGAACGACTTCGAGGCGTTGTAGACCGCCTGGAACGGGCCGGGCATCGTCGAGGCTATCGAGGAGGTGAACAGCACCCGCCCCGCGCCGCGTTCCACCATCGCCGGCAGCAGGAGCTTCGCCAGGTGCACCGTCGAGCGCACGTTCAGGTCGATGACGGTCAGCTCGTCGGCCAGGTCGGTGCCGCCGACGAAGTCGCCACCGGCACCCCGCCCGGCATTGAGGGCCAGCGCGTCGACCGGCCGGCCGGTCGCCCGTACGGACATCACCAGTTCCTCGACGCCCTCGGGCCGGGCCAGGTCCACCCGGACCGGCTGGACCCGCGGACCGCCGTCGCGGCGCAGCTTCTCCGCCGCCGGGGTGATGCCGTCGTCCTCGGCGGCGATCACCAGGTCGTAGCCGTGCTCGGCGAACTGCGCCGCCAGCTCGTACCCGATCCCGCTGGACGCGCCGGTCACCACGGCCAGCGGCCGGTCGTTGCTCTGTGTGGTCATCGTCGGAGTCACTCCCCTCGTCTTCGGCGGACCGGCCGCCGCGCCGCGACCGGCTCCGCAGGAAGCAGTGCCCCGGGGGCGGCCACTCAACCCCCGGCGGCGCGGCGACCTCGGGCCGACCCGGTAGGATCACCGGCGGGCCGTGACTGGCGCATTGGAGATGGAGAACCATCGGGGAGCGGCCCCGTCATGAGGACGCATGCCGAGCGCCTGGGCCTTCCGCACGTCACCAGGAGGTCGCATGTCGCCGAACGCCGAATCCACCGCCTTCCGCAGTGCCCTCGAGGTGATCCGCGCCGTCGAGCCGCGGGTGGCCGACGCCATCGGCGCGGAGCTGACCGACCAGCGCGAGTCGCTCAAGCTCATCGCCAGCGAGAACTACGCCTCCCCCGCCACCCTGCTGGCCATGGGCAACTGGTTCAGCGACAAGTACGCCGAGGGCACCGTCGGTCGCCGGTTCTACGCCGGCTGCCAGAACGTGGACACCGTCGAGGCGCTCGCCGCCGAGCACGCCCGGGAGCTGTTCGGCGCCGCGCACGCGTACGTGCAGCCGCACTCTGGCATCGACGCCAACCTGGTCGCCTTCTGGGCGATCCTCGCCGACCGGGTGGAGGCGCCGGCGCTGAAGCGGGCGCAGGCGAAGCACGTCAACGACCTCACCGAGGCGGACTGGTTCACGCTGCGCCGGGAGCTGGGCGACCAGCGGATGCTCGGCATGTCGCTGGACGCGGGCGGCCACCTCACCCACGGCTTCCGACCGAACATCTCCGGCAAGATGTTCGACCAGCGCAGCTACGGCACCGACCCGGCGACCGGGCTGGTCGACTACGACAAGGTCGCCGCGGCGGCCCGCGAGTTCAAGCCGCTGATCCTGGTCGCCGGCTACTCGGCGTACCCCCGGAAGGTCAACTTCCGGATCATGCGGGAGATCGCCGACTCGGTGGGCGCGACCTTCATGGTCGACATGGCGCACTTCGCCGGCCTGGTCGCGGGCAAGGTCTTCACCGGCGACTTCGACCCGGTGCCGCACGCGCACATCGTCACCACGACCACGCACAAGTCGCTGCGCGGCCCGCGCGGCGGCATGGTGCTCTGCGGCCCCGAGCTGGCCGACCAGGTGGACCGGGGCTGCCCGATGGTGCTCGGCGGCCCGCTGCCGCACGTGATGGCCGCCAAGGCGGTCGCGCTCGCCGAGGCCCGCCGCCCCGACTTCGCCGACTACGCGCAGGCGATCGTCGCCAACGCCCAGGCTCTCGCCGAGGGGCTGGCCCGCCGGGGCGCGACGCTGGTCACCGGGGGCACCGACAACCACCTGGTGCTCATCGACGTGACCTCGTACGGCCTCACCGGCCGGCAGGCCGAGCAGGCGCTGCTCGACTCGGGCATCGTCACCAACCGCAACGCGGTCCCGCAGGACCCGAACGGGGCCTGGTACACGTCCGGCATCCGGATCGGCACCCCGGCGCTGACCACCCGGGGTCTGGGCACCGCGGAGATGGACGTCACCGCGGAGCTGATCCACACCGTGCTGAGCCAGACGGCGGCCGGCGCGAACGCCGACGGCACCCCGTCCAAGGCCAAGTACGCGCTGGACCCGGCGGTGGCCGACAAGGTGAGCCGGCAGGCCGGCGAGCTGCTGACCGGCTTCCCGCTCTACCCGGCCGTCGACCTGGGCTGACACCGGTTCCCGCCGGCCCGTGACCCGGGCCGGCGGGAACCGCTCAGGCGAGGGGGCGCTTCAGGTGGTAGCGGTGCACCTCCGTGCTGCCCTGGACGTTGTTGACGTCCTCGCCGGCGGAGACCAGTTCCCAGCCCTCCCGGCCGGCCCGGTTCAGGTGCGCGATCGCGGTGTCGCCGTACGCGGTGACGTCGGTGCGGGACCCGTCCGGCGCGTACCAGACGAAGCTGACGGTGAAATTGCGGCCCTGCCCCTGATAGCGGCGGACCAGCAGCGCGTACTCCCAGGCGATCATGCGCTCCATTATGGGTGTCCACAACCGACGGTGGTGAACGCGGTGTGTCAGCCCACCGGCGCTCCCGCCCCACGGCGGGCGAGTTCGTCGGTGACCAGGGCGGCGAGCCGGTCCAGGCCGACGTCGATCTCCTCCGGGGTGACCGCGCTGATGGACAGGCGCAGCGCGTCGACCGGTGCGCCGTCGTCGTAGAAGTGCGCCATCGGTGTCCACAGCACCCCGTACTCGCGGGCCGAGCGGTGCAGCAGCGCGTCGTCGACGGCGAAGGGCACCGTGACGACGACGAAGAAGCCGCCGGCCGGGACGTTCCACCGCACGGGTGACGGATCGCCGAACCGCCGGGCCAGGCCGGCGACGAGGTGGCGCAGGTTCCGGGCGTACGCGGCCCGCTCCCGGACGGTCGCGGCGACCAGGCTGCACCCGTGCTCCAGCAGCGCGCCGCCGACCACCGCCTGGGCGAGCGCCGAGGTGTTCACCGTGACCATGCTCTTGATCTTCGCGAGCTGGTCGGCGAGCAGCCCGACGGTGCCGTCGGAGCCGGCGACCCGCTGGTCGGCCACCACGTAGCCGACGCGGGCGCCGGGCAGCACCGTCTTGGCGAACGAGCCGAGGTAGACCACCCGGCGGGCGGTGTCCAGCGCCTTGAGGGTGGGCGGCCGGTCGCCGTCACCGGCCGGGAAGAGGCCGTACGGGTTGTCCTCGACCAGCAGCAGGTCCTGCTCGGCGGCCAGGTCGAGCAGCCGCCGCCGGTCGGCCACGCTGATGCTCGCCCCGGACGGGTTGGCGAAGTCCGGCATCAGGTAGCAGGCGCGCGGGCGCAGGCCCCCGGCCCGCGCCGCCCGGACCTGGGCGCGCAGGTCGGCCAGGTCCACCCCGGTCGGGCCACCGGCCACCGGCCACACCGGCAGGTCCAGCAGGCGGGCCGCGCCGGTGAGCCCCACGTACGTGGGTGCGACGGCGAGCAGCACGTCCCGCGGGGAGGACCGCAGCGCCCGCAGCACCAGGAACATGGCCTCCTGGCAGCCGACGGTCACCACGACCGCCTCCTCGTCGACCGTGATCCCCTCGTCGACGGCGAGGTTGCGGGCGACCAGGTGGTGCACGATGCCCTTGGTGCGGCCGTACTGGAACAGCGTCCGGTGCACCTGCGCCGGGCTCTGCCCGAGGTCGTCGGCGAGGTGCCGCCGGAAGCGATCCAGGTGCCGGTGCAGGGCGTCGACGTCGAAGAACTCCTCGTACGGGCGTCCGGCGGCCAGCGACACCGCGTCCGGGTAGTGCTGGGCCACCTCGTTGAGGAAGTTCATCGAGTTCAGTGCCGGGTCGTCCACCGCCGGATGCAGGTCGGCCACGTGCAGGTCGGGCGTCACTCGTCAGTCCACCCGGATCGTGCGCAGCTCGCGGGCGGCGGCCGGGTCGGCGCAGCCGGCGAGGGTGAGCGCGTCGGAGAACTCGCCCGCGAGCAGCGCCAGCGCGGTCTGCGCACCGACCTGGCCGCCGGCGGCCAGCGCCCACAGCATCGGGGGGAACGCTCCGTCCGGCAGGCCCGTCGGCGCCGTCGCGTCGACGGCCACCGGGC
>NZ_JBFAMU010000406.1:0-4419 GCF_040656655.1 Micromonospora sp. NPDC049799 | reverse complement strand
GCGGCGACCGCCCGCACCAAGCTGCCGGTGATCAAGGCGCTGGTCGACCGGCACAAGGACGACCAGGTGCTCGTGATCGGCGCCTACATCGACCAGCTGCACCAGCTCGGCGAGTACCTCGACGCGCCGATCGTGCAGGGCTCGACCACCAACAAGGAACGGGAACGGCTCTTCGAGGCGTTCCGCACCGGCGAGCTGCGCACCCTGGTCCTGTCCAAGGTCGGCAACTTCTCCATCGACCTGCCCGAGGCGGCGGTCGCCATCCAGGTGTCGGGGACCTTCGGGTCGCGACAGGAGGAGGCGCAGCGGCTGGGACGGGTGCTGCGGCCGAAGGCCGACGGGCGGCAGGCGCACTTCTACACCGTTGTCTCCCGGGACACGATCGACACGGAGTACGCGGCGCACCGGCAGCGGTTCCTCGCCGAGCAGGGGTACGCGTACACGATCGTGGACGCCGACGACGTGCTGGGACCGAAGCTTCCGAGCGTGGACTGACCCTGATTCCGTCAGGCGGCGCGGAGCTTGCGGAGGACGTACTGGTTGAGGCTCAGGCCGTCCTCGGCGGCCTCAATGGCCAGCTCGCGGTGCAGGCTCTCGCCGACACGGAGGTTGAACTTGCCCGAGTAGTGCCGATCGGCGAAGGGCTGCGGCACCTGCTCGCCCTGCTCCTCCATGTCGGCGATCACCTCACGCAGCAGGTCTTGGAGCCCCTGCATGGCCTCGACCTGAGAGGACGCCAGCCAGGAGAGGGACGGGAACTCGGCGCAGCTGGCGACGAACTCCTGATCTTCGCCGGACCAGGTGACGCGGTAGGTGTAGTGGGTGATCTCGGGACGGGCGTCGGGCTGCATCACATGGCCTCCTTCTTGTCGATCGCCTTGAGCACCTGCCGGACCTGGTAAGCCTTGGCCTTGCCTTTGTCGTCCTGGATATTGACCCGGGGATCGCCAGCCCAGGGCATCTTGAAGACCACGTGAGAGGTGCCAGTCTGGCGTGGCTTGCCGAAGTAGTGCTCACAGACCCGGCAGAGGTCGTTGTAGGAGATGTTCTGCGGGTTCTTCCGCATCGCCTCGACGAGCTTGGCTATGGCCGGCACAAACCGATGGTACTACCAGCGGTACCATAGACGCAAAGCTTTCGCCGCTGGTCAGTTCTCGCCCGAAGAGGCAACGGGCTGGATGATCAGCCCCACCGACCAAGTGCTGGTGATCGGCGCTACATCGACCAGTTGCACCAGCTCGGCGAGTTCCTGGACGCACCGATCGTGCAGGCCACCACCAACAACAAGGAGCGGGAGCGGCTGTTTGACGCGTTCCGCTCGGGGAGGTCCGCACGCTGTCATCTCCAAGGTCGGCAACGTCTCCATCGACCTGCCGGAGGCGGCGGTGGCGATCCAGGTGTCGGGGACGTTCGGGTCGCGGCAGGAGAAGGCGCAGCGGCTGGGGCGGGTGCTGCGGCCGAGATCTTGTCACTTGGCTACATCACTACCCCGATGCCGCACCATACGGCTACTTGGAGCCCACCCACAAAGCCCATCTCTGGGGGAGCACCTCTCAGCGACGCCTCGCCTCCGCAACGAAGACGCCGCGACCCGGGCGACCGACCAGTACACCCTGCTGCCGCAGCCTCGCCACCGCCCGGCTGATCGTGGACTGTGAAACGTCGTACTCGTCTGCCAGCGCGCGCCCGGAAGGAAGCTGCGAGCCGGGCGGGTACGTCCCGTCCTTGATCTTCCTCATGAGAGCGTCGAGCAGCTCGTCCATCGTGGGCGGAATAGGCACGTAGGGCCCCTTGCAGTCGGTTGGCCCACCCAGTATTGATCAGCCGTTTCGACGCAGGCAACACACGTAGCACGAGTGACATAAGTGGGTAGCTGACTCGGCGACGTGCTTGACATAGGTGACTCGGTGGCAAGAGCGTCGCTCTCGGTGATGCGGTGCTGCTGCGGTCGGTTGGCGCCTCTCGTACCGGTCTCGCATCGCCGCCGAGGCCTCACCCTCCGCGCTCCCCCGGCGCGGCCTGCTGTCGTACCGCCGATCGAGGCTGCGGTGGCGGGGCGGGGCGGTCTCCGCCGACCGCAACCGGCGGAGGCCGCCCCTTCCACTCCGACGCGACCCGACGAAGGGCGATCCCCCGTGCGCGACCTGATCCGTCGGCTGGCGAGCCGACGCGAGGAACCACGTCCGACGCGAGACACAACCCAGCTCCGCCCCTGGCAGATCCGCGATCGGTGCTTCAGCGTCCGCCGGCGCGGTCTCGACCCCGTCGAGCTCCGCGCCTTCCTGCACCGGGTCGCCGACGAACTGGCCACCGCGCAGACCGCCCTGGTCGCGGTGCAGGAGGAGAACGTACGCATCAAGAACGCCCTGCGCGCCTGGCAGAGCGGCCAGTCGGCGAGCCACCGCTACCGATGACCGAGCGTTGGGTGATCCACCTGCCGGTCACGGCACCCGACCTGCTCCGGGCCCGGATCTTCGCCCGGACCGCCGCCCGCGTGCTGACCCGGCTCAGCGCCCGAGTGGACCCGGGCGGCGTGACCGTGTCGGCCGAGGACGAGCAGGGCGTACGCCATTGGGTCTTCTGTGATCGGCCGCTGTCGGACGGCGGCGGGCGGTGTGCGCTGCCGGTGGAGCACACCTCGGCGTGCGCGCGGCGGACGCCGTCGCTCAGGCCGCAGTGATTCATTCACGACATCAGCTCGACAGTGGCGCGCATGGAGACCGCGCTCACGCCCCCGAAAGGCGGCTGAGCACCGTCTCCCGTTCCATGTGGGACAGCTTCTCGGGATTGCGCACGGCGTAGATCCCGGTGATGAGGCCGTCGTCGACCCGCAGCGCCAGGACGGTGTCCAGGGCACCGTCGAGGTGGAGGATCAGCGCCGGGTGGCCGTTGATGTGCGTCGGCTGCCACGACGTGCTGGCCGTGACCTTGCCCCACCCGCCGGTCAGCAGGCGGGCCACCTTGTCGGCACCGAGGATGGGCCGCGGGACGGCCTGCTTGACGCCGCCGCCGTCGCCGAGCAGGACCACGTCCGGCGCGAGGATGTCGAGCAGGTTCTGGAGGTCGCCGGTCTCGACCGCCCGCCGGAACGCGTCGAGCGCGGACCGGGTCTCGGTCGCGGAGACGACCTGGCGGGGCCGGCGCGCCGCGACGTGTGCCCGTGCCCGGTGGGCGATCTGGCGGACGGCGGCGGGGTTCTTGTCGACGGCTTCGGCGATCTCGTCGTACCCGAGGTCGAACACCTCCCGGAGTACGAACACCGCCCGTTCGGTCGGCGCCAGGGTCTCCAGCACCAGCAGCATCGCCATCGAGACGCTGTCGGCCAGCGCGACGTCGTCGGCGACGTCAGGGGCGGTGAGCAGCGGCTCGGGCAGCCACGGGCCGACGTACGACTCCCTGCGGCGGCTGAGCGTACGCAGTCGGGTGAGTGCCTGGCGGGTGGTGACGCGGACCAGGTAGGCGCGCTGGTCGCGGACCGCGCCGAGGTCGACGCCCGCCCATCGCAGCCAGGTCTCCTGGAGTACGTCCTCCGCGTCGGCGGCCGAGCCCAGCATCTCGTACGCGACGGTGAAGAGCAGGTTGCGGTGGGCGAGGAACGCCTCGGTGGCCGGGTCCGGACGGTCATCGGCGGCGGCGTTCTGCGGCGTGCCCACCATGGGTGACTCCTCTTCGCTCTCGACTGCGTCACCCATCAGATGCCGCACCCGGCCGTTCTGTGACACCTACCGGCTGTGGCAGTCGTCACCGGACCGCACCGTCACGGGGCGCTCCTCGACGGCATCTCGTGTTCGTCCCACCGAACACCGGAAGCGAAGGACGGAACCATGGACGCCCGATTCAACATGTTCGACAACGAGACCGCCATGAAGTTCTTCAAGCGGTTCGCGAACGCCGGCCTGGTGATCCAGCAGTCGCCGCTGCCGAAGGCCACGCAGGAGTTGGTGTCGCTGCGGGCCAGCCAGATCAACGGCTGTGGCTGGTGCATCGACATGCACACCAAGGAGGCCGTGGCTGAGGGCGAGAGTGCGGTCCGGCTCCACCTGGTCGCCGCCTGGCGCGAGTCCACCGTCTTCACCGAGGCCGAGCAGGCCGCGCTGGCACTCGCCGAGGAGGGCACCCGGCTCGCCGACGCCTCCCAGGGCGTGTCCGACGAGACCTGGGCGCAGGTGCGCAAGCACTACGACGACGACCAGATCGCGGCTCTGGTCGCCCTGGTCGCGCTGATCAACGCGGCCAACCGGCTCGCCGTGATCGTGCACCAGCGCGGCGGTTCCTACCAGCCGGGCATGTTCGCCGCCGCGTTCGACTGAACAAAAGTGGCGGCCGGTCAACCCCGGCCACCGTCGACGACCCGGAGCGGGACCGGTTCCTGCTCTCCAAGGGGCATGCGGTCGCCGGGTACTACGCGGTGCTCGCTGC
>NZ_JBFAMU010000405.1:0-4423 GCF_040656655.1 Micromonospora sp. NPDC049799 | reverse complement strand
GCCTCCGCGATCTTGCACTTTCGGTCCCCGCTATGGGATGTCCTGTCCCTTATGCCCCGGCATAAAGTGCAAGATCGCGGAGGCCGGGGGGCAGGGGGGGGCAGGGCGGGGTGGGTGGGGTGGGTCAGGTGCGGGGGAGGGCCTTGGGGCCGGCGTTCTTGACCGAGCGGGTCAGGGTGCGGTCGTCGGCCCAGAGGAAGCACTGCACGCCTCGGTCACCGTTGCGCCAGTCCTGCTCGTACGGCTGGAAGTAGATCGACCCGGCGCGGAACTCGACGTCGCCGCGCGGCACCTTCGCGTACGACGCGACGAGGGCCAGGCACGCCTCGTGGGCCTTGCGTTCGGCCTTGTCGAACTCCGCGTAGCTGGTGTCCGGGGCGACCCAGACGCCGACGAACTCGGCCCGGTGCTTCCTCGTGCAGGCGACCGCCTTCATCTCGGTGACGTCGTCGCCCTTCATGACCGGGTCGAAGCATCCGTGACGCAGCGGCGCGGCACCGGTCAGCGCGCCCTTCAGGCTGCCCGTGCGCAGCACCACGCTCGGGTCGTCCACACCGCGCACCTCGGTGGCGTCGCAGCGGAACCAGCGGGACCCCCCGGTCCAGGCCGCGGGCGAGGGGTACACCACGGAGACGCCGACCCGGCCGGTACGCCAGTCCGCGCCCAGCGCCTTCGTCGTCTCCTTGTGGCAGGTGGCGTGCGCGGCGCGGGTACCGGCGGACCCGGGGGCGGGCGGCTGGGCGCCCGTCGCGGCGGCGCCGGTGAGGGTGCCGACGTGCAGGGTCTCCACGCGGTGCGGACGATCGCAGCCCACCGGCCCGTACGAGCTGAGGTAGCCGACCTCCTGGACGTGGGAGTGGCAGGTGCCCGGCTCGGGGGTGAATGCCGCGGGGGCGGCGATCGTGGTCCAGTCGTCGGTCAGGTCACCGTCGATGCCGGCCGGCGGCGTACCGCAGCCGGTCAGCGTCACCGCCGCCACGGCGCCGAGCGCGACCCCGATGAGCCACCGTCGCATCGCCGTCGACCTCCCGTCGTCCGGTGGTCGGCGCCGGCCCGTCGACCGGTGCGCGCCACGGTGCGGGAGCATACGGCACCGTGCTCAGATGGCGGGTAGTCCCTGCGGGCCGGCGCCCCGCATGGACCGGGTCAGCTTGCGGTCGTCGCTCCACAGGAAACAGCGCACGCCCCGGTCGCCCTCCTCCCACTCCCGCTGCGACGGCGGGTAGAAGATGGACCCCGCCCGGTACGGCAGGTCGCTGTTGTTGGGCACGGCGGCGAACGCGGCGATCAGCGCCATGCACCGCTTGTGCGCCTGCTGGTCGGCCTTGACGAACTCGTCCCAGCTCATGTCCCGCTCGACGTAGACGCCGACGAACTCGGCGCGGTGCGGCTCGGTGCACAGCACCGGGGCCATGTAGTTGAGGTTGTCGCCGATGAGCTTCGGGTCGAAGCAGCCGTGCACCAGGCCCGAGTCGCCGATCATCGCGCCCCGCAGGCTGCCGGTGCGGTTGATCGGCCGTGTGTTGTCGATGCTGTCGGTCTCGCTGAGGTCGCACCGGAACCAGCGCGAGCCGCCCCGCCAGGCGGGCACCGTCGGCAGGGCGATGTTCAGGGTGAGCCGGGCGGAGTGCCAGTCGCCGCCGAGCACCTCCCGCGCCCGCTGGTCGCACTCGGCGCGAGCGGTACGCAGCGCGGGGGAGCCGGGCTCCGGCCGCTCGCGTTGGCGGGCTACGGCGCCGGTGAAGGTGCCGACGTGCACCGCCTCGGCGAGGTGGTTGCGGGCGCAGTCCACCGTCTCGTACGTGGCGGCCTGCACGACGGACGTGATCCGGGGCATGCAGACCCCGGAGGCCGGTGTGAACGGCAGTGGCGCCGACAGCACGGGCCAGTCGTCGACGAGGTCGCCGTCCGAGCCGCCCGGTCGTACGCAGCCGGCCAGCAGGGCCACGCCCGCGCCCGCCAGCGCCAGCGCCGTCAGCACCTCGGGGGCACGCCCCAGCAACCGTCGCATCATCCGCCCTTTCCGGGAGCTGACGGCCGGTCGACCTGTCGCCGGGCGGGGGTGCCCGCCGACGTCGTACGACCCACGTCACCGTCCCCGATGGAGTGTTGCCGCGTTTCCGTCGTCCGGCCAGTCACCGATGGCTGTTCGTCCGGTTTGGCCGGGCCGGAACGGCCTATTCTGCACCACTGGTCACCGCTGGGTCACAGGGTGTCCCGGTTGGTGCCGCGCCGCTGGCGGCGGGTGGCCGCGTTCGTACACTGGCCCGGTGACCGTACCGCCGCCGATCGTCGCGCCGAGCATCCTGGCCGCCGATTTCGCCCACCTCGCCCGAGAGGTCCGTGCCGTCGAGAACGCCGCGGACTGGTTGCACGTCGACGTCATGGACAACCACTTCGTGCCGAACCTGACCATCGGGCTTCCCGTGGTGCAGAGCCTCCGGGCCGCCACCGAGCTGCCCTTCGACGTGCACCTGATGATCACCGACCCGCGACGCTGGGCGCCCGGGTACGCCGACGCGGGGGCGTACAACGTCACCTTCCACGCGGAGGCCTGCGACGATCCGGTGGCCCTGGCCAAGGACCTCCGTTCGGCGGGTGCCAAGGCGGGGCTGGCGATCGACCGGGACACGCCGATCGAGCCGTACCTGGAGCTGCTGCCGAGCTTCGACACGCTGCTGATCATGACGATCAAGGCGGGCTTCGGCGGGCAGCGGTTCCTGCCGCACCTGCTCGACAAGGTCCGCGCGGCCCGCCGGCACGTCGACGCCGGCCACCTGGAGCTGCGCATCGAGGTCGACGGCGGGATCGCCGCCGACACCATCGAGCAGGCCGCCGAGGCCGGCGCGGACGCGTTCGTGGCGGGCACCGCCGTCTACGGCGCGGACGATCCGGCGGAAGCGGTCCGCCGCCTCCGCTCCCTCGCCGAACGCGCGGTGGCCGGGGCCTGACGTGGACCCGGCCGACGACCGCAGGGACCTGATCCTCGTCGTCGACGACGACGAGGACATCGCCCGCTTCGTGGAGTTCAACCTGCGGTTGCACGGGTTCGACGTGGTCCATGCCGGCGACGGCCAGGAGGCGTTGGAGGTCATCGAGCGGCAACGCCCGGACCTGGCGGTGGTCGACCTCATGATGCCCCGCATCGACGGTCTGGAGCTGACCCGCCGGCTGCGGGCCGACCCGATGACCGCGGCCCTGCCGGTGATCATGCTGACCGCCAAGGGTCTCACCGTCGACAAGGTGCACGGGCTCAGCGCCGGTGCGGACGACTACCTGGTCAAACCGTTCGACACCGCCGAGCTGGTCGCCCGGGTCAGTTCCACGCTCCGCCGCAACAAGGAGTTCCGCGAGGTCTCCCCGCTGACCGGCCTGCCGGGCAACAGCCGCATCCGGCGGGAGATCGCCGACCGGATCCGTGGCGGGTCGGACTACGCGGTCGGCTACATCGACATCGACCGCTTCAAGAGCGTCAACGACGTGTACGGCTTCTCCCGGGGCGACGACTTCATCACCGCGCTGGCGCGCAGCCTGCACCGGGCGGTGATCTCGGTCGGCCTCCCGCCGGCCTTCCTCGGCCACGTCGGCGGCGACGACTTCGTCTTCGTCTGTACGCCGGCGCAGGTGCTGCCGCTCACCGCGAGGGTCTCGGCCGACTTCGAGAAGGCCGCTGACGCCCTCTACGACCCGTCCGACGCGGCTCGGGGTTACGTCGAGGTGAAGGACCGGCGGGGCAACCTGCACCGCGCCCACCTGGTCACCCTCTCGATCGGTGTGTCCGTCTCCGACGCCGGCAAACGCCTCACCAACCCGCTCCAGGCCATGAACCTCGCCTCGGAGATGAAGACGGTGGCCAAGAGCCAGCCCGGGTCGTACGTGGCGGTGGACCGTCGCCGCAGTGTGGGTGACCCGCACCACCGCCATGTGAAGTAGCTCGCCTGTGGGGAGACACGCCCCGTCGGGCGTGTAAGACTTTCGGGGTACCCACCACGCGCTGGCGGGACTCGGTGTAATTCCGAACCGGCGGTGATCCACGGTCCGACCGTGGTAAGCCCGCGACCCGGTCGGCCTCGTGCCGCCCGGTGGACCTGGTGAGAATCCGGGGCCGACGGTTGGGTGCGGGCATGCCCGCTCCCAGACAGTCCGGATGGGAGACAGCGCGCGGGACGGACGGGCGTGCCCGGCCGCCGAGGTTCGGCGTGCCGTGACCGCCCCCCGGGTCGGCTCTGCCGTACCCGTGCCCTCCGCCGCCGCACGCCCGCGGCCCCATGCCGCCGCTCCCGTCGCCGCCCGCGCGCTGACCGAGTGAGAGGGCAGGGCATGGCCGGGGCGGCCGAGGTCGCCGGCTACGACCTGGTCGTCGCGGACACGGTCAACCACCTGCTGCGCGGCGTGCACCTGGCCACCGGTGAGGTGGTCACGG
>NZ_JBFAMU010000404.1:0-4428 GCF_040656655.1 Micromonospora sp. NPDC049799 | reverse complement strand
GTGACCGCGCTGGCCGCGCCGGCGTTGAGCTGGACGCTGCGCCTGCCGCTCGCGCTGACGCTGCTGCTCGCCGCGAGCACCTTCGCCACCGTGCTGGCCGGTCGCCGGCTCGGGGAACTCCAGGGCGACCAGCGGTTCCTGCGACTCGCCGCCGCGATGACGGTCCTCGCCGCAGGCCGGTACGGGGGGCTGGTCGTCGGGCTCACGCTCGGTTGGGACCCCGTGGGCTGCCTGCTCCTCGGCACGCTCACCGGCTTCCTCGTCCTGCCCGTCCTGGCCCACCTCGCGGGCCCGGTGCGGACCACCGCCGGCACCGGCCCGGACGGCAACGACCCGGCGTACGACGAGCTGCGTCCCCGCCAGGTGCTGACCGCCTGCGCGGCGTCCCTGGCGATGCTCACCATCTCGTACGCGGACCTGATCCTCGCCCGCCAACTGCTCACCGCCGACGCCTCCGGCGGGTACGCGGTCGGCTCCGTGCTCACCAAGGGCGCGCTCTGGGCGCCTCAGGTGGTCACCCTGCTCGTCCTGCCCCGGCTGGCCCGGGGTGACCGGCGGGCGCGGACGCGGGCGCTGGGCCTGATCCTCGGCTGCGGGGCGGTGCTCGTGGGCGCGTCCGCGGTCGCCGGTGACCTCGCGTTCCGGCTGGCCGGCGGTGCCGACTACCTGCACCTGGCCGGCGAGGCACCGCTCTTCGCGGCGGTCGGAGCCCTCTACGCGGTGGTGTTCATGCTTGTCAACGACCGGGTCGCCACGGGTGCGCGGTGGGCGGGCGCCCCGCTGTGGGCGGCCACCGGCGTCCTCGGCGTCGCCGCTCTGCTGCTGGCCCCGCGCACCGTGGAGGGGGTGCTCGCCTGCTCCCTGGGTACCGCCGCGCTGACCACCGCCGCGATGGCCTGGCTGACCCTGCGCCCCGCCCGTCCCTGACCGTCGCCCGCGCCCTGCCGGTGCGTCAGTCGCCCTCGGCGAGCCAGGTGCCCAGCAGGTGGTGGTCGATCGCGTCGACGCGCCCGAGGGTACGACCGGAGGCCACCCGCTCCCGCAACTCCGCCCGGGTGAACCAGCGCGCCGCCAGCAGTTCCTCGCCGTCGACGCGTACCTCCTCGGAGGTGGCGGTGGCCCGGAAGCCGACCATGAGACCGGCGGGGAACGGCCACGCCTGGGAACCTTGGTAGGTCACGTCGGTGACGGTCACGCCGGCCTCCTCGGCCATTTCCCGCCGGACCGCGTCCTCCATGCTCTCGCCCACCTCGACGAAGCCGGCCAGCGTCGACCAGGCGTCCTCCGACGCGCCGGCGTGCCGTGCGAGCAGGCAGCGCCCCGGCGAGCCGGGTGCCTCGACCAGCACGATGACCGCCGGTTCGATCCGGGGGAACAGGAGCCGCCCGCACTCCCCGCCGGTGCAGGTCCGGACGTGCCCGCCGCCCCCGGCGACGGCCGGCGCCCCACAGGTGCCGCAGTACCGCTGCTGCCGGTGCCAGTGCAGCAACCCCCGCGCGTACGCCTGGACGGCCGCGTCGTCGGTGTCGAGCCGCCCCACCAGCGCCCGGACGTCGACGGCCCGCGCGGCACCGGCCATCTCGACGGCGGACTGCTCGGTCAACGCGGAGAGGTCCACCGCGAACACGGCGGCGTCGCCGTCGAGGCCCAGGAAGACGGTCTCGCCGGAGGCGGCCCGGACGAGCGACGCCCGATGGCCGGTCAGCCGGACCGGACCGTCGGAGTCGACGAGGCAGTGGTCCCGCCAGAGGGGAAGCACCGTGGTGGCGGGGTCCGCCAGCAGCCCCTCGATCCGGGCCGGATCGGTGCGCAGGGCTCCCGCCCGGTCCAGTCGACCACCGCCGTACGCCAGGACCGCCTCGCCCATCCGCATGATCACACCCTGCCATGCCGCGCCGCCGAGGGCGCCACCGGTACGAAAGGCCCGACACGCCGACCGACACGCCGTGACCGCGCCGGCCGAGAGCAGGCTGCCATCACGCCCCGGCGTTGGTTACCGTAGTTGTCTTCCGGCCGGGAGGAACCGCTTCCGCTTCCCCCCGTGGTATGTCTCCGATCGAGGTGCCTGTGACGCTGTACGGCGATAGACGTCCGCCCGCCGCCGACGACCGGCCCACCGTGCAGGTCGCCGCGGTCACCTGGCCCGCCGACGAGCCGGGGGCCCCGGTGCAGGCAGGTCCTCCCACGGGTGGGGAGAAGCGCCCACGCCGGGCGAAACTGCTCGTCGCGGCCGGTGTCGCCACGGCGGTGCTGGCCTCGGTCGGCGGAGCGGGCGCCTGGGCGTACGCCGGTGACGTGCCGCGCGGCACCACCGTGCTCGGCACGGAGCTGGGGGGCCGGAGTCGCGCGGACGCCGTCCGGGAGCTGCGCGCCGAGTTGGACCGGCGCAACGCCGCGCTCACCGCTCCGCTGACCGTCCGCGTCGGGGAGCGCAACGCCCAGATCGACCCGGCCTCGGTCGGGCTTGCCATCGACGTGGAGGCGACCGTGGCGGCGGCGGCCGAAGCCGAGGCGCACGCGGTGGACCGGCTGGTCGGGTCGCGTGAGATCGACCCGGTGGTGACCGTCGACGTCGCGCGCCTCGACGCCGCGCTGAAGAACGTGGTCGGCAGCCAGGGCCGGAAGATGACCATGCCGGCGATCACCTGGAAGGGCACCACCCCGAAGGCGACGCACCCGAAGCCCAGCCTCGCGCCGGACCCGGAGCGCTCCGCCCAGGTCGTCCGCGCCGGCTGGCTCGCCGGGCAGCCGGTCGATGTGCCGCTCGTCGAGTCGCACCCGGCCACGACCGCGGAGGAGGTCGACCGGCTGGTGGCCGAGCTGGCGAAACCGGCGGTCGCGGCGCCGGTGAAGCTGACCACCGACCGTGGTTCGGTGACCATCCCGCCGCAGGCCATCGCGAAGAGCCTCCGCTTCACCGCCGACAAGGCGGGGAAGCTGACGCCCGAGGTGGACGTCAAGCGTCTGCGGACGGCCCTCGGCGACGACCTTCAGAAGGTGGAGGTGCCGCCGAAGGACGCCGGCATGACGATCGCCGGCGGCAAGCCGACGATCGTGGCGGGGAAGCCCGGCCAGCAGCTGGACACCTCGACGCTGGGCGCGGACCTTCTCGCCGTGCTGCCGAAGGCGGACGGCCGGGAGGTCACCGGCACGCTGAAGCCCGCGGAGCCGGAGCTGACCGAGGAGAAGCTCGCCGGTCTGGGCATCAAGGAACGCGTCTCGAGCTTCACCACCCGCTTCACCGGAGGGCTCTCCTCCCCGCGCAGCCAGAACATCGTGACGATCGCCAAGGACGTGGACGGCACGGTCGTACTGCCCGGCGAGACCTTCTCCCTCAACGGGCACACCGGCGAGCGGGGGTACGCCCAGGGCTACCGGGACGCGCCGGTCATCCTCGGCGGCAAGCTCGTGCCCGGCGTCGGCGGTGGGACGTCCCAGTTCACCACCACGCTCTTCAACGCCACGTACTACGCGGGGCTGGAGGACGTCGAGCACAAGCCGCACTCGTACTGGTTCACCCGCTACCCGGCGGTCATCGAGTCGACGATCTTCTGGCCGGACCTGGACTTCAAGTTCCGCAACAACACGGACCACGGTCTCCTGATCGACACGTCCTGGACGTCCAGCACGATCACCGTGTCGATCTGGAGCACGAAGATCTGGGACAGCGTGAAGACCGAGTACGGCCCGCGCCGCGACATCACCAGGCCCAAGACCGTCTACCTGGAGCCGGGGCCGACCTGCATCGAGGCCAACGGGAGCGAGGGGTTCACCCAGGACGCGTTCCGGGTCATCAAGAAGGACGGCAAGGTCGTCAAACGGGAGAAGTTCACCTGGCGCTACGACGCCGAGCCGCGCTTCATCTGCGCCCCGGAACCCTCCTGACCGCCGACCCCCGCACGCACGTCCCAGCCCCGCCGGCACCGCGCCGGCGGGGCTTTCCTCTCCCGTACGCCCACCGCGCTCCGCCCGCGGCCACGCCCCTGGGCATGGGGACGGGTGGTGGTCGTCCGCTTCCTGCCCAGCCGTACGTGCCGGCTGGCTGTGGGGCGGGCGGGCCCTGTCGAGCTGAGTCACCTGCGACATCACGGGCTGCGGGGGGAATCCGATTCGTCTCGCTACCTGGTGCCCCGGCGCCCCGGCCGATGTCGACGACTCCTCGACGAAGGGCGACCCGGCAGCTAATGGTCATCCGCCAGCAATGGCGACTCGTCGGCAACGGTGACTCGTTCACGTCATCAGCTCGAAAGGGCCGTCGTGCGATGGCGTCCCAAGCCGACCTGCGGATCTGCGCGAGGAAGGGCCCAGAAACGCGTTCAGGGCCACCCAAGAATGGGTGGCCCTGAACGGGAAGATTGTCCGGCGGTGTCCTACTCTCCCACACCCTCCCGGGTGCAGTACCATCGGCGCTGGAGGGCTTAGCTTCCG
>NZ_JBFAMU010000403.1:0-4446 GCF_040656655.1 Micromonospora sp. NPDC049799 | reverse complement strand
TGCGGCGCGTACGCTCCCGCCCGGTACAGCTCGCGGTAGCGGGGCACCAGGTGGGGGAACTCCCGGCCGATCCAGTGCGCGTACCACTCCCGGGCTCGGGCACCAGCTCGACGCGCTGGACCGGGGCGACGCCGCGCACCTTCAGGGTGCCCGGGTGTGGGCGGCGGGGGAGCCGGCCGAGCGGGGCCGTCTCGGCATGTGCGGCCTGCTGGACACCTACCCGGCCGGCGGCTGACCGGCCCGGCCGAGGGCGCTTCGCAAACAGATCCAGGAAAGCCCTTGCCTGAGGGAAAACCGCGCCCTACGCTCCCAGGAAAGCGTTTGCCTGACTCGCCGACCCGGCCCGGTCCCACGGGACATTCCCGGGCTCGAAGGAGGATCCGCGTGACCGAGAACGCTCTGGACACCGGGGGCCGCCGGCCCGTCGCGCCGGCGGCCGGAACACCCGGCGACCGGGTCGGTGAGCCGGACCCGGCCGACCACACCACCACCCCGGCCGCGACCGGGGCACCGGCCGGGCGCCCGCCCGGTCCCGGCCTCGGCCGGCGGCTCACCACCCTCGCCGACGCCCTGTGGCGTCCCGCCCTCGTGCTGGCGGCGGTCTTCGCCGCCTGGTGGTTCGTCGCCGCCCGCGAGTACGTGCCGAACTACCTCGTCCCCACCCCCGGTCAGGTGTGGACGACGATGACCACCCAGTGGTCCGAACTGGCCCGGCACACCCTGGTCACCCTCTACGAGACGGTCCTCGGCTTCGTCCTCGCCGCCGCGCTGGGCCTGGCCACCGCCGTCGCCATCGCCTACTCCCGCACCCTGGACAAGGCGCTCTACCCGATCGTCCTCTTCGCACAGGTCATCCCGAAGATCGCCATCGCGCCGCTGCTGGTGGTGTGGTTCGGGCTAGGTCTGGCACCGAAGGTCATCCTGGCCGTGCTCATCGCGTTCTTCCCGGTGGTGATCTCCGGGGTGGCCGGCCTGCGCTCCACCGACCCGGAGCTGCTCGACCTGGCGTCCACCATGGGTGCCGGTCCGTGGCGCACGTTCCGCAAGATCCGGTTTCCCAACGCCCTGCCGCACCTGATGGCCGGCCTCAAGGTCGCCGTCACCCTCGCCGTGGTCGGTGCCGTGGTCGGCGAGTTCGTCGGCGCCAGCGAAGGGCTCGGCTACGTCCTGCTGCTGGCCAACGGCAACCTCGACTCGGCGCTGCTCTTCGCCGACCTGATCCTCATGTCCGCCATCGGCATCGTCCTGTTCGTCCTCGTCGAGATCGCCGAGGCGCTGCTCATCCCGTGGCACGCCAGCCGCCGCACCGGCGTGCCGCTCACCACCTCCTGACCACCCGCAGATCCGCGCACCCTCCCGAGTTCCTCACCAGCACGGAGGCACCGATGAAGCGCACCGCCACCGCCCTGCTCCTGTCCACCGCCCTGCTGTTCGCCGCCACCGGCTGTGGCGACGACGACTCCGCCGACGCCGGCGGGGCCGGCGGGAACAAGAGCGTCACCCTGACCCTCAACTGGGTTCCCTACGGCGAGCACGCACCCTTCTACTACGGCCTGGAGAAGGGCTTCTACGCCGCCGAGGGCATCGACCTGAAGATCCAGCCCGGCAACGGCTCCGGCAACACCATCAAGCAGGTCGCCCAGAAGCAGACCGAGTTCGGCTGGGCGGACAGCCCGGCGCTGCTGAAGTCCGTCGCCAGCGGCATGCCGGTCCGCAGCCTGGGCTCGTACCTGGAGAAGGGCCCCGCCTCGGTGGAGTTCTTCGCCGACAAGAACATCAAGACCCCCGCCGACCTCAAGGGCAAGACCGTCGGCGGCACCCCCGGCGACGCCCTCTACGCCACCTTCCCGGCCTGGCTGGAGAAGAACGGCCTGAAGCAGAGTGACGTCAAGGTGGTCAACGTCGACGCGGCCGGCAAGATCGCCGCGCTGGCCGAGGGCAAGGTCGACGCCATCATGGGCTTCTTCCACGACCAGGCACCGACCATCGAGAACAAGACCGGCAAGAAGGTCGACGTGCTGCTCTTCGCCGACTACGGGATGAACCTGCTCGGCACCGGCCTGGTGGCCAACACGGAGACCCTCGAGAAGGACCCGGAACTGGCCCGCAAGTTCGTCCGGGCGACCCAGAAGTCCTGGACCGAGGCCGCGAAGGACGCCCCCGGCGCGGTCTCCGCGATGAGCGAGCTGGCCGAGAACGAGCCGCCTGCCGAGGTGCTCACCAAGCAGCTCGCCCTCGCCCTGCCGCTGATCGGCACCGACGCCGCCCCCGGCGTCAACACCGACGCCCAGTGGAGCGAGACCGTCGACCTGATGGCCCGCTACGCGGAGCTGAAGAACCCGGGTGCGCCCACCGCGTACTGGGACGCCTCCTACGCGGCTCAGGGCTGACCGGTGACCGCCAGCGCGCCGGTACGGACCGGCACCGCCATCGACATCTCCGGGGTGAGCGTCCGGTTCACCTCGAAGCGGTCGCAGACCACCGCCCTGGACGACGTCTCGCTGCACATCACCCCGGGTGAGTTCGTCACCATCGTCGGCCCGTCGGGCTGCGGCAAGTCGACGCTGCTGAAGATCGTGGCCGGACTGGTCCGGCCCACCAGCGGCGACGTGTCGCTGATGGGCCGGCCGGTCGCCGGTCCGCAGAAGGACATCGGTTTCGTCTTCCAGCGGGCCGCCCTGCTGGAGTGGCGCGGAGCGCGGGCCAACATCCTGCTCCAGGCGGAGATGCGGGGCATGGACCGTCGCGTCGCCGCCGAGCGCGCCGACGCCCTGATCGAGATGACCGGGCTGCGGGGCTTCGAGAAGGCCCTGCCGCACGAGCTGTCCGGCGGCATGCAGCAGCGGGTGGCCCTGTGCCGCGCGCTGCTGCACGCCCCGCCGGTCCTGCTCATGGACGAGCCGTTCGGCGCCCTCGACGCCCTCACCCGGGAGCAGATGAACGCCGAACTGAACCGGATCTGGCGGGAGACCGGCACCACCGTGGTGCTGGTGACCCACTCGATCGCCGAGGCGGTCTTCCTCGGCACCCGGGTGGTGCTGATGAGCCCTCGACCCGGGCGCATCCTGCGCACCTTCGACGTCGACCTGCCCGCGCACCGCGACTACGCCCAGGTCATGTCGGACTCCCGCTTCGACCGCCTCGCCACCGACCTGCGCGGGTTGCTCGGCAGCGTTGCCGCGAACCACTGAGCAGGCCACCCGTACGACGGAAGGATCACCATGACCCGCAGGTCGATCGGCATCATCGTCAACGGCGTCACCGGCCGGATGGGCTACCGCCAGCACCTGGTGCGCTCCCTACTGGCCATCCGCGAACAGGGCGGCGTGCCCCTGGCCGACGGGACGACCCTCTGGCCGCACCCGGTGCTGGTCGGGCGGAACGCCACCAAGCTCCGGGAGATCGCCGAGCGGCACGGCCTGGACGACTGGACCACCGACCTGACCGGTGCCCTCGCCCGCGAGGACGTCGAGATCTACTTCGACGCCCAGGTCACCCAGCAGCGGGAGAAGGCGATCCGGGCCGCGCTGGAGGCCGGCAAGCACGTCTACACCGAGAAGCCCCTCGCCGAGGAGACCGGCGGCGCGCTGGACCTGGCCCGTGCGGCCCGCGCCGCCGGCGTCCGGACCGGCGTGGTCCAGGACAAGCTCTTCCTGCCCGGGCTGCGCAAGCTGAAGCGCCTCATCGACGGGGGCTTCTTCGGCCGAATCCTGTCGGTGCGCGGCGAGTTCGGCTACTGGGTGTTCGAGGGGGACTGGCAACCCGCCCAGCGTCCCTCCTGGAACTACCGGTCCGAGGACGGCGGCGGCATCGTCGTCGACATGTTCCCGCACTGGCAGTACGTGCTGGAGGAGCTGTTCGGGCGGGTGCGGTCGGTCTCCTGCGTCACCGCCACGCACGTCCCCGAGCGCGTCGACGAGGCCGGCCGCACCTACCGGGCGACCGCCGACGACGCCGCGTACGGGATCTTCGAACTCGACGGCGGGGCGGTCGCCCAGCTCAACTCGTCGTGGTGCGTGCGGGTGCACCGCGACGAGCTGGTCGAGTTCCAGGTCGACGGCACCGAGGGCAGCGCGGTGGCCGGCCTGCGCACCTGCCGGACGCAGCACCGGGCGGTCACCCCGAAGCCGGTGTGGAACCCCGACCTGCCCGTCACCGAGGACTTCCGGGCGCAGTGGACCGAGGTGCCGGACAACGACGACTTCGACAACGGCTTCAAGGTGCAGTGGGAGGCGTTCCTGCGGCACGTCGCGGTCGGGGAGCCGTTCCGCTGGGATTTCCTGGCCGGCGCGCGCGGCGTCCAGCTGGCCGAGCTGGGGCTGCGGTCGGCCCGCGAGGGTCGCCGGCTCGAGGTGCCGGAGCTGGAGCTGTGAACCCGATGGAGGTGCGGCTTCCCGGCGGGGTCCGGCACCGGCTGCGCGGCGGGGCCGGCCACCCGCGTCCTGC
>NZ_JBFAMU010000402.1:0-4466 GCF_040656655.1 Micromonospora sp. NPDC049799 | reverse complement strand
GCCGGTGGTGCGACGCGAAGGCGGGGCGGAGGAGGCCGCGGGCGGCGCCGTGCGGCGGGGTCACGCCGCCGAGCTGACCGGTGCGGCGTGAAGCGCCGTCGGGTCGGCCACTTCTTCCGCCGGGGACGGGGGTTTAGGGTGGGGACGGGGGAGGGCAACCCCCGTCCCCACCGTTGCAGCACACGTACGTGCGGAATGGGTATCCCTGTCGTACGTGTCGCGCGGGAGCCGGGCCACGCGAGTGGCTTGAGGATCCACCTCCCTCCACAGTGGTGGGATGATGGCTGGCGGCGGCGTCCGGGCTGGCCCGCCGTCAGCCCTCGGGCCTTCTCCCCGAGGTCGCCGCACGTCGGCCGCGCCACGGGTGATCTTCTTTGTGGAACCTTGTCGATGGAAGCGCTCCCATCGACGATGCTGCGACTGTAACGCCCGTCACGGCTTTGTGAAAGCCCCTAAACGAGATCGAAACATCGACCTGCTCCGACGTCGACGGATCCTTGTGGGAGCGCTTCCACCCGTGGCACACTGACGACCGATCGCGATGCGGAGCCAGCTCGCGTGAGCGTGGGTCGCCGAGGGCAGCCGGCATCGCCGGCATGGCACCCGACGAGGGGCGCGGCACGGCCGCGACCCTCACGACGACCCCGGCCACGGCCGGGGACGACCACCATCCCGGGTGCCGTGAACCCCCGATGCACCGTCCGGCGCCCTGCCGGGGCGCCCGCCCCGGCCCGGTCCGAGGAGACACCGCGCACATGAGAAACCTGGCTAGACGTCGCCGCCTGGCGATGGTCGCCGCCACCGCGCTGGCCATCGGTGGGGTCACCCTGCCGGCCGGCGTCGCGCAGGCCGCCCCGGCCTGCGACGTGGTCTACGCGACCAGCGACTGGAACAACGGCTTCACCGCGAACGTCACCATCAAGAACCTCGGCGACCCGGTCAACGGCTGGACGCTCCGCTTCGCCTTCCCGGCCGACCAGAGGGTCACCCAGGGCTGGTCGGCGAAGTGGAGCCAGACCGGCAACCAGGTCACCGCCACCAACGAGTCGTGGAACGGCAGCCTGGCCACCGGCGCCTCGACCAGCATCGGCTTCAACGGCTCGCACAGCGGGACCAACCCGAAGCCGACCTCCTTCTCGGTCAACGGCGTCACCTGCGGCGCCGCGCCGCAGCAGCCGCCGACGGTCGGGCTGAGCGTGCCCGCCGGCCCGTTCGAGGCCCCCGCCGACGTGCCGCTGACCGCGACCGCGAGCGACCCGGACGGCACCATCAGCAAGGTCGAGTTCTACCGCAACGGCCTGCTGGTCAACACCGACACCACCGCGCCGTACGGCTACACCCTGGAGGACCTGCCGGCCGGCAGCTACACCGTCCAGGCCAGGGCGTACGACAACGCGAACCTCTCCGCGATCGCCGAGAAGTCGTTCACCGTGTCGCCGGCCAGCGGTCCGGTGCTGGTCGCCACCCCGTCGGCGGTGAGCGTCAACGAGGGGGGCAGCTCCACGGTCAACCTCAAGCTCAGCGGCCTGCCGCCGGCGAACGTGCCGGTGACCCTCGCCCGCACCGGCGACACGGACGTGACCGTCTCGCCGGCCTCGGTGACGCTGACCCCGACCAACTGGAACACCGGGGTGAACGTGACCGTCGCGGCGGCGGAGGACTCCGACACCACCGGTGGCACCGCCACGATCACGGCCTCGGCGACCGGGTACGCCCCCCTCGCCATCACCGCCACGGAGATCGACAACGACACCCCCGGCGGGAACAACGCCTGGACCACCCGGTTCCTGGAGCAGTACGGCAAGATCAAGAACTCGGGCTACTTCAGCCCGGAGGGCGTGCCGTACCACTCGGTCGAGACGCTGATCGTCGAGGCGCCCGACCACGGCCACGAGACCACCAGCGAGGCGTTCAGCTTCTGGCTGTGGCTGGAGGCCAACTACGGGCGGGTCACCCAGAACTGGGCCCCGTTCAACAACGCCTGGACCGTCATGGAAAAATATATAATTCCGAATCATTCAGACCAGCCGACCGCTGGCGCACCGGGGACGCCGCAGTACGCGGCCGAGCACGACCTGCCCAGCCAGTACCCGTCGGCGCTGGAGCCGTCGGTGCCGGTCGGCCAGGACCCGCTGCGCGCCGAACTCCAGGCCGCCTACGGCACCGGTGACATCTACGGCATGCACTGGCTGCTCGACGTGGACAACACCTACGGCTTCGGCCGCTGCGGCGACGGCACCACCCGGCCCGCGTACATCAACACGTTCCAGCGGGGCACCCAGGAGTCGGTCTGGGAGACCGTCCCCCAGCCGTCCTGCGACACCTACGCCCACGGCGGCCGGTACGGCTACCTCGACCTGTTCGTCAAGGAGTCCAACGCCCCGGCGAAGCAGTGGAAGTACACCAACGCCCCGGACGCCGACGCCCGCGCCGTGCAGGCCGCGTACTGGGCCCTGACCTGGGCCAAGCAGCAGGGCAAGGCGGCCGACGTCGCGGCCACCGTGGCCAAGGCCGCCAAGATGGGCGACTACCTGCGCTACGCGATGTTCGACAAGTACTTCAAGAAGATCGGCAACTGCGTCGGGGCCAGCAGCTGCCCGGCCGGTTCCGGTAAGGACTCCGCGCACTACCTCATGTCCTGGTACTACGCCTGGGGTGGCGCGTACGAGACCCAGCAAAACTGGTCGTGGCGGATCGGCTCCAGCCACAACCACTTCGGCTACCAGAACCCGTTCGCGGCCTGGGCGCTCACCAACACCCCCGAGCTGAAGCCGAAGTCCCCGACCGCGGTCACCGACTGGACCAAGAGCTTCGAGCGTCAGCTGGAGTTCTACACCTGGCTCCAGTCCGCCGAGGGCGGCATCGCCGGCGGCGCGACCAACAGCTGGGGCGGCAACTACGGCCAGCCGCCGGCCGGCACGTCGACCTTCTACGGCATGTTCTACGACGTCGACCCGGTCTACAACGACCCGCCGTCGAACCAGTGGTTCGGCATGCAGGCCTGGTCGATGCAGCGCATCGCCGAGCTGTACCTGGAGACCGGCAACGCCAAGGCCAAGGCCCTGCTGGACAAGTGGGTGCCGTGGGCGATCGCCAACACCACCCTCGGTGCCGACTGGTCGATCCCGTCGGACATGAAGTGGACCGGCCAGCCGAACACCTGGAACCCGACCAGCCCGCAGCCGAACACGAACCTGCACGTCGAGGTCACCGTGAAGGGCCAGGACGTCGGCGTCGCCGCCGCCTACGCCCGGACCCTGATCGCGTACGCGGCCAAGTCGGGCAACGTGGCGGCGAAGAACACCGCCAAGGGGCTGCTGGACGCGCTGCACGCCGCCAGCGACGCCAAGGGCGTCTCGCGGCCGGAGAAGCGCGGTGACTACCGCCGCTTCGACGACGTCTACGACGCCGCCACCGGCCAGGGTCTCTACGTCCCGTCCGGCTGGACCGGCACCATGCCCAACGGCGACGCGATCGCCGCGGGCAAGAGCTTCCTCGACATCCGCTCCTTCTACAAGAACGACCCCGACTGGCCGAAGGTCGAGGCGTACCTGAAGGGCGGACCGGAGCCGGTCTTCAACTACCACCGCTTCTGGGCACAGGCCGACGTCGCCATGGCGTACGCCGACTACGGTCACCTGTTCCCGAACGGCTGAACCACCCCCGTCGGGTGGGCGGCACGCCCGCCGCCCACCCGACACCGACCGGGTCTGGGGGAGCAGATGCCCGGTCGGTGGACGGCCTGACACCCACGGTCAGGCCGGGGTGGGCCGGCCGGTCCGGCCGACGCAGCGAACCGGTCGGCCCACCCCACCAACCGAATGTGCGGCCAGCGCGAAAAAGCCCGAAAAAGTGGCCGCCACGGGATCACGCGACGGTTCGGGACGGAGTAACGTACGTCACCGGAGAGGCCGCTCCCCCCGTGGCGGCCTCTCCCTTACTTTTCGGTCGGTCCGATCCCGGAGCCGGCTCTCGCCGGGCCGGGGCCGGCATCACCGTCGAGGGTCACCGGGTGACGCAGCCCCGGATGACCGGCCGGCAGTGACCGGCGCACCACCACCCAGCTCACCGCCAGCGCGGCGGCCACCAGCGGCCAGGTCAAGGCCACCCGACCGACGGTCAGCGCGACCACGTGGCCGCCGAGCCAGAGCGGCAGGAACACCGCCACCCGCAGCAGGTACGTCGCCGCCCAGACCCAGCTGCCCCGGGAGTACGCCCGCAGCAGCGCCGGATCGCGCCGCCACCGGGTCCGCTGCCGCAGCGCGACACCGACCAGCACCCCGAGCAGGGGCCAACGGACGACGATGCTCACCATCCAGGCCAGCGCACTGGCCGCGTTCGCCACGAGCTGGACGAGGAAGAAGTCCTCGGCGCGACCGGTCCGCAGCGCGACCAGCGCGGCCACGCAGACGGCGAGCAGGCCCACCAGCACCGACCGGGGCCGGTCGCCACGGCGCAGCCGCCAC
>NZ_JBFAMU010000401.1:0-4525 GCF_040656655.1 Micromonospora sp. NPDC049799 | reverse complement strand
GTGGTCCGGGCCCCATTTGACCATCGCCTGGCCGCCCGCGGCGTTGTGGGCTTGGGTGCGACCCTGCCGTCCGGGGGGTCGGGTCCGTCGCCGAGGACGACGGCCAGCGCCGGCAGCAGCAGCCGCGGCCCTTCGGCGCGCAGCGAGCGCAGGGCCAACCGGATCATGACGGACACGTGCGGCTCCCCGGTGGAGATCGTTTCCCGGACGTCTCCGACGCTAGGGGCGGCACCGGTCGGGCGCGTCCGCCGTCGCGCTCGACCGGGGTGCGTCCCCGGTGGTCCCGCGGCGGGCGGCCGGTACGACCTGGGTCGTACGCGGCGTCAGCCCCCCGGGGTCACCAGGCCGCTCTCGTACGCCAGGACCACCGCCTGCACCCGGTCACGGAGTTGGAGTTTCGCCAGGATCCGCCCGACGTGGGTCTTGACCGTGGCCTCCGCGACGTGCACGCGCGCGGCGATCTCGGTGTTGGACAGGCCCTGCGCGACGAGCAGCAGGATCTCCCGTTCCCGATCGGTGAGCTGGGCGAGGCGGGGGTCCTCCACCGGGCCGGGGCCGAGCTGACCGGCGAACCGGTCGAGCAGCCGGCGGGTGATCGACGGGGCCACCACCGAGTCGCCCTGCGCGACGACCCGGATCGCGGCGAGCAGTTCCTCCGGCGGCACGTTCTTGAGCAGGAAGCCGCTGGCGCCGGCCCGGAGGGCGGCGAAGGCGTCCTTCTCGGTGTCGAACGTGGTCAGCACCAGCACCCGGGGCGGGCCGGCCGGGCGGTCGGCGCAGATCCGGCGGGTCGCCTCCACCCCGTCCATGGTCGGCATCCGCACGTCCATCACCACCACGTCGGCGTCGACGCGCGCGAGGACGCGCAGGGCGTCGGCACCGTCGATCGCCTCGCCGACCACCTCCAGGTCCGGCTGCGAGTCCAGCACCATCCGGAACCCGGCGCGCACCAGCGCCTGGTCGTCCACGATCACCACCCGCACGGTCATGCCGCGATCACCTCCGCTCCGGGGGTCGACGGTAGCGGCAGCCGCGCCTCGACCCGCCAGCCCCCACCCGGTCGCGGTCCGGCGGTGAGGCTGCCGTCGTACACCCCGACGCGCTCGCGCATCCCGACCAGGCCGTGGCCCCCGGACGGCGCCGGCCGGACCGGTGGGCGGCCGCGCCCGTCGTCGACCACCCGGACCACGACGGCGGCGGCGGTGTGGTCGAGGGTCACGTCGACGCCGGCACCGACCCCCGCGTGCTTGAGCGCGTTGGTCAGTCCCTCCTGCACCAGTCGGTAGAGGGTCAGTTCCAGCCCCGGCGGCAGGGGCGGGACCTCGTCGCCGGCCGACCAGCGGACGCGCAGCCCGGCGTCGCGGAAGCGATCCAGCAGGGCGGGCAGTTCGGCGAGTGCCGGCCGGCGGTGCTCGGGTTCGGCGGCGACCCCGGGTGCTGGTGACTCCCCCGCCGTGCCGGGCGCGGCCGTCTCCGGTGGGTTCGGCTCCCGGAGTACGCCGACGAGCCGGCGCATCTCCTCCAAGGCCGCCCGACCGGTGTCGGCGACCACCTTTACCGCCTCGCGGGCGGTCTCCGGGTCCCGGTCGAGGGTGAACCGCGCCCCGTCGGCCTGGACGATCATCACGGCGAGGCTGTGCGCGACGACGTCGTGCAGCTCGCGGGCGATGCGGGTGCGTTCCTCGGCGACGGCGGCCCGCGCCTCGGCCTCGCGTTCCCGTTCCAGCGTGGTGGCCCGCTCCTCCAGGCTGAGCACGTAGAGCCGGCGGGTCCGGACGTTCAGCGCGGCCAGCCAGACCCCGCCGGTGACCAGCCCGAAGTAGATGGTGCTGGCCCACCAGGGGACGTCGCCCTCGACCTGGAGGGCGGCCAGCACCACGCCGACCGCGGCGACCACGCCGGCGAGCACCCCGTCGCGGAGACGGTCGGCGTACTTGACCACGCTGTAGAGCGCGACGAGCACCGCGACGTCGAAGGCGAGCGGACCCCAGCCGGCGACGACCTGCACCAGCGCGAGGACGGCCACCGCGGCCGCGACGGCACTGGGGTGGTGCCGGCGGAACAGCAGCGCCACCGCCATCGTGGCCCCGACGAGGGTCGCCGCCCACCCGCCGGGCTGGTTGACCGCTCCGAGGAGGCCGACGAGGACCACCCCGAGCGTGACGAGGACGTCGAAGGCGACGCTGCGCAGCGGGCGACCGAAGGCGGTGCGGTTCACGGTCACCCAGCGTACGTGCCGGGTTCAGGGGGTGACCGGACCTGCCAGGACGAGCAGTGTGACGGTCAGCGGGGCCCGGTCGCGCCGTTGGGTCACGGGGCACCGCATACGGTCGAGGTCACGGCGATCGCATTCATCGACAACAGCCCGCTTTTGTGACTCAGGTCACATCGACGGACATCAGCGGTCGATAGGGTGTGGACACTCACCCTCTCCTTACGAAGGGCTCGCCGATGATCACATCATCCACGCCGTGGACACGGCGGTTCCGAGCGGTCGGCCTGACCGCGGCCGGCCTCCTCGTCGCGAGCGTCGCGGTCGCCGCACCCAGCAGCGCCCAGGTCGCACCACGGTCGGCGCCACCCGCCACCGTGGGCGCCGCGACCACCATCCCCGGTGTCGACGAGATCGCCAGCAGCCCGAATCTGCGGCAGGTCGCCAACGTGCCGAAGCAGGCCCCGCTGACCGCCACCAACAGCGACATCGCCTTCCAGGGCAGCTACGCCTTCGTCGGCAACTACAACGGCTTCGTCATCTACGACATCGCCCGCCCCAGCGCACCGACCGTCGTGTCGCAGGTGCTCTGCCCCGGCTCGCAGAACGACATCTCCGTCTACGGGAACCTGCTCTTCCTCTCCACCGACTCCTCCCGCAGCGACGACTCGTGCAGCAGCGTCGCGCAGTCGGCGACCGTCAAGGAGTCGTGGGAGGGCATCAAGGTCTTCGACATCAGCGACAAGACCAGTCCCCGCTACGTCAAGGCCGTCGAGACCGCCTGCGGCTCGCACACCCACACCCTCGTTCCGGCCAAGGACGGCGCCTCGGTCTACCTGTACGTGTCCTCGTACTTCCCGTCGGACACCTTCCCGGACTGCCAGCCGCCGCACGACTCGATCTCCATCGTCAAGGTGCCGCTGGGTGCACCGACCGACGCCGCGGTGGTCGCCACGCCGAACCTCTTCCCCGACGGTGGGTACAAGGGCGACGGCACCGGCACGGCGACGAGCGGTTGCCACGACATCACCGCCTACCCGCGCAAGGACCTGGCGGCGGGCGCCTGCATGGGTGACGGCATCCTGCTGGACATCCGCGACCGGGAGGCGCCCCGGGTGATCGCCCAGGTACGCGACACGAAGAACTTCGCGTTCTGGCACTCGGCCACGTTCAACAACAGCGGCACCAAGGTCGTCTTCACCGACGAACTCGGCGGCGGTGGCGGGGCGACCTGCAACGCGAAGGTCGGCCCGGACAAGGGCGCGGACGCCATCTACGACATCACCGGCAGGGGTGACGCCCGCTCGCTGGAGTTCCGCAGCTACTACAAGATCCCCCGGGAGAACGCCGACACCGAGAACTGCGTCGCCCACAACGGGTCGCTGATTCCGGTGCCGGGCCGCGACATCATGGTCCAGTCCTGGTATCAGGGCGGCATCTCGGTGTGGGACTTCACCGACTCGGCCAACCCCAGGGAGATCGGCTACTGGGAGCGGGGCCCGGTCAACGCCGACCAGCTGACCTTCGGTGGCACCTGGTCGGCGTACTACTACAACGGACACGTCTACTCCAGTGACCAGAAGGGCCTGGACGTGCTGAAGATCGACGACGAGTCGATCCCCGGCGCGAAGTCGAGGCGGGTCAACCAGCTCAACGCGCAGACCCAGTACGCGTACCGGAACTGACCCAGATGACACGTCGGCGCAACTCGGTGGTGAGCCCGCCCTGCCTGCCGTCCAGCACCAGCAGCGAGTAGACCGCGCCGCCGTCCAGGGTGACCTCGGTGTCGGTGGTCGGCCCGCCCGAGCCGCCCAGGCGCAGCCGCCATCGGCCCGCCTCGACCTCCCGGTAGTCCGAGGTGGTGGCGAAGCGGACGCCTTCGGCGATCCGGGGCCCGTCGGCGGCGGCCACGTCGACGATCGGCGCGCGCACCGACGCCTGGACGACGCGAACCCTGGCCCGTCCCGCCGCCGGCGTGCTGAGGTCGTCGCGCAGCACCCGCAGTCCCAGGTCCGCGTACCGGCCCACCCCGGCGACCGTGTGCGCCGAACCGCTGGTCACCGCCACCTCGGTGGTCAGCACCGGAGGCTCGTCGGCCGGCGCGCCGGCCTGGCGCATGGCGACCGCGTAGCGGCCCACCGGCAGCGGGAGGTACGTCGACACGACCCCGTAGCCGACGGCCGGGAACACCTGCGGGTCCGGCCGGCCGGGTGCGGCGAGGTAGACGTCGACGGCGGGGGTGTCGGGGGAGAGGTGCGCGAGCCGGACGTAGCCGACCGTGGCTGCCCCGGCCCCGGCCGGCGCACCGGCCAC
>NZ_JBFAMU010000400.1:0-4543 GCF_040656655.1 Micromonospora sp. NPDC049799 | reverse complement strand
GCCGCGCCCGTACCCGGGCGGCGACGTCGGGCGCGTCGGGCGTCTCCAGCCACGCGGAGAGCTCGCGCAGCTCCCGGTCGAGGTCATCCACGGTGGACCTCCTCGAGGTCCAGCAGGCCGCGGAGCTTCACCAGGGCCCGCGACGTCCGCGACTTCACCGTGCCCCGGGGCCACCCCAGCATCGTCACGGTCTCCTCCTCGCTGAGGTCGAGGAAGAACCGGCAGACGATCACCTCGCGGTCCTTCGCCGGCAGCAGGCGCAGGGCCCGGACCAGCGCGGTGCGGCGCTCGGCGGCGAGAACCGAGCCGACCGCCCCGTCCTCGACGACCTCCGACTCCGGGTTCGCCGCCGCGGCCCGCAGCACGAGACCGTCCCGCCGGCTGCGCGACCGGTGCAGGTTGCGGGTCTCGTTGGCCACGATCGCCAGCAGCCAGGCGCGGAAGGACGACTCTCCCCGATAGCGGGACAGCTTCCGGTATCCCTTCACGAACGCCTCCTGGACGACGTCCTCCGCGTCGGAGCCGGCGCCGAGCAGCACCGCGGTCCGGTACGCGGACGCGGTGTGCCGGGCGACCAGGAGTTCGTACGCCTCCAGGTCACCTGCCCGAGCGCGGGTGACGAACTCCCCGTCGTCCAGTGCGCACCTCCGGTTGGACCACCCTCATGACACCGCCCGGCCCGCCCCGGTTCCATCCGCGCGGAGAGGGAACCCGGCCGGGGCCGGCGGTGTCATCCGGACATGATGGCCAACAACCCGATCTCGCGTCGTACCCTCCTGACCGTGCTGGCCGGCAGCGGCGCCGCCGCGCTGGTCGGCTGTGACCCCGGACGGAGCCCGAGCGCCGCCCCGGCCGTCCCGGTCCCCGATCCGCTGCTCGTCGAGGTCGACGGCGGGCTCGGCGTCCTGCGCGGCACCGACCGGCAGACGATGCCGCACTCCGTCGCCACCGCCGACGGGCTCGCCGTCTTCGCGACCGCGCCCGAGGGCGCCGACACCGCCCTCTGGCGGATCGACACCGCCACCGGCCGCTCCTCGGCCCGGGTGACCCTGCCCGGACGCTGGGTGCCGCAGACCGTCTCCACCAGCGGTACGACGGTCGCCCTCACGTCGACCGCGGTGCACGTCACCACGGGACGCCCGGACGGCCGCACGGTGACCCCGGTGCTGATCGCCGACGAGACCGGGGTGCGGCACCGGCTGGATCTGCGCGGCAACTTCGTACCGGAGACCTTCACCGAGGACCTCGGCGGACTGTTCGTCCTCGAGTGGCTCCCGGCGACCGCGCCGGACCGCTACCGGGTCCGCGTCGTCGACCTCGCCACCAGCCAGCCCGGCCCGCTCTCCACCCGCAACAAGGTGCCGGTGCCGCCCGGCGCCGAGGAGGAGATGCGCGGCGACGGACGCCAGGCCGTACTTTCACCGAACCGCCGCACCCTCTACACGCTCTACACCCACCAGCCCGACCACCGGCACACCCGCGACCTGGTCAGCGGGCGGCCCGGCAACGTGCACGCGTTCGTCCACACGTTGAGCCTCGGCGAGCGGTGGGCGTACTGCATCGACCTGCCGCACCCCTTCGGGGAGGCGCCCGCCGGCGGCCACGCCATGGCGATCAGCCCCGACGGGAGCCGCCTGCTGGTCGCCGACGTCACGTCGGGCACCGTCGCGGAGATCTCCACCGAGGACCTGACCGTACGCCGGACCGCCACCGTGCCCGGCGGCACCGGCACCGCCCACGCCGCCGCCGACCGCGACCGCCTGGTCATCGCCGCCGACCGGACGGTACGCACGCTGGACCTCACGCGCCTCGGCGTCGTCGCCGACCGGACCGTCGGTGAACCGGTCACCGGTCTCGTGTTCAGCGCGGACGGGCAGCGCCTGTACGTGGGCCAGACCGATGCGGTGAGCTGGCACGACGCGGGTAGTGGCGCGGAAATTGGCCGGGTTGCCGTACCGGGTCTGGTGGCGCTGCACGGCCTGGCCGGGCGCGCCTGACCGGCTCAGGCGGTGAGCAGGCTGCGCAGTCGCTCGTCGAGGCTGATGAGCCGCCGCAACGACGAGGGTGCATCGGTGGCGAGGGTCCGGACGGTGTGCATGATGTCGTGCCGCAGATCGATCAGCGGAGCCGACACCTCGCTCTCCCACCGTCCGGCGCTGTGGGTTCCGAAAGCACCGCGCAGGGCGTCCGTCTTCTTCACCACCTTCAACAGGTCCGTGAAGTCCATCGCCGCGACGATGTCGGCGACGACGTCGTCGCGTGCCTCCGTGTCGAGTCGGTCCCGGATCCGTTGCTGGCGGGTCTGCGGCAGCAGCGCCAACGCCTTCTCCTGGTCGGGGAAGTACCCCCGCGTCCGCTCGGCCAGCTCAAGTTCCAGCGCACTGACCAGAAGGTAGAAGTAGGTGCGTCCGGGTTGCTTGTTGAGGTCGGCCGGGCTGACGATCCCGACGATGTCGTGCCCGTCGACGACGAACAGGAACTCGGCGCGGCGCAGGGCCGGCAGGAGGGTGGCCAACGGCGTGTCGCCTGCGATGACCCGCGTGGCGGTCAGTGGGCGGATGTACGCGGACAGCGCGCCGTCCCGGTCAAGAAGGTCCGCGCGGTGGACATAGCCGCAGATCTCGCCGTCACGGGTGACGGGCGCGAAGTCGAAGCCATGCTCGGTCAGAGCCTGGGCGACGTCCGGGGCAGGCGTGTCGACGCCGTAGCAGAGGACTCGGGCGATCGGCGTCTGCAGGTGGCGAGTGCGGATAGCCGTCGCGATGTCATAGGAGTGCGCCAAGATCATGACGACAGTGTGCTTGCCGCGCCGTCCCTGTCGACGACCGGGGTGATCTCGACAGGGACGGAACGCTACCCCCTTACCGTTCGGAGGCGGTCGCGCCCACCGCCTCCTCTCCGAAGAGCGCCCGGACCGCCGCCAGGACCTCCTGGGGATCGTTGGCCATCGTCGTACGTGCCTGGGCGAGCAGCGTCTCGGTGTCGACGTGCCGCTGCCGGTCCAGGTCGGCCAGCAACTGCTCGACCGTCGGCACCGCCCGCTCGCCGACCAGCGCCCGAGCCGGCGGCCGGAGGCTCATGAGGTGGCAGAGCAGCCGCAGCGGGCGATGCCCGTACACCCGGGTACCGCTGGGCAGGGTGGAGAAACCGTACGTGCGCAGCCGGGTCACCGCACCGTCGAGCAGTGGACTGGCCCAGTGCGCGTTGTCGAACAGATTGATCGAGGACGCCTCGGGCAGCCGCAGGCCATGGAGGACCTGGGCCACCCCTCGCCGGGCAGGGTCGGCGACGACGAACACGTGGGGCGAGATGCGGCTGCGGTGGAACACGTCCGACCAGGCGCGGCGGGGCTTCGACGCGTTCACGGGGTTGCCGCGCCCAGGACGCCGCCGAAGAACATCAGGATCGTGAAGCCGATCATCGGGCCGACGAAGACGTAGCCCAGGACCAGACCGGCGACCGCCATGCCGTGGCCCGACCTCGTACCGTCGCGGGTCTCCCGCATGGCCACGTGGCCCAGGATCACGGCGAGGACGCACGGCAGGCCGAACAGGCACCAGCCGCCGAGCACGCCGAAGATCCCGAGGACCAGCGACGCGGTCGCCAGGCCCGACGTGAGCGGCGGCCGCACCGACGGCGCGGGGACGAGCGGGTACGGCGGGGTGGGGTGCTGGTACGTCACCGGGACTCACCCCACGAACGGCCGGCGGCGCGCAGGTGGGTGACGAGCATGTCAACCGGGATGCCCAGTACGGAGGCCAGCAACGCCAACGGCTCGGGGTGCCCCTTGGCGGTCATCTCGTCGAAGATGTCCAGCAGGCCGCGCAGCCGGGCGTCGGTCTCACCGGGGCCGGCAGGCAGCTCGGCGATCCGCCGCTCCACGTACCGTCGCGTGACGATCTGGTGGTCCGGACTCTTGTTCATGGCGCGTGTCTCCCCGCGATGGAATGTGGATGAGGTCAACGGGCGGTGGCGTGCCAGTCGCGCAGGAACGCGTCGACCAGGGCCTGCGCCCGCCGGCGTACGTCGAAGGGCTCGTCGAGCCGCCGGCGCGCCATGTGCGACAGACCGTCGGCGGCCTCGTTGAGCGCGTGGCCGCTGTGCCCTTTCACGTGGGCGAAGGACAGGTCCGGCCGCCGGCTCACCAGCTCCGCCAGCCGGACGAGGGTGGGTTGGGGCGCCGATCGGCGCGGGCGCAGGCTGTAGCCGCTCGGCATCGCCTCGGTCTGGCCGGCCTGCCAGCGGCGCAGGTACCGCAGGGCCGTCAGGTTGTCCACCAGCACGGTCATCCCGGCTGGCACCGCGTCGTACCCGGCGAACAGGAAGTCGACGGCGCGCAGCTCGTTGATCAGCACGCGGGATACACCGGTCGGATCCAGCGGGCCGGTACCGCGACCGCGCAGGCCGTAGTGGCCGTCACTGACGACGTACGCGATGCCGCCCGTGCGCCCCTTCCAGCTCGCGTCGGTCGCGGCGACCAGCGGCGCGCCGACATGACGATGGCCCCGGCGCTCAGCGCCAGGGCCATCGTCGTACAGATGAC
>NZ_JBFAMU010000399.1:0-4547 GCF_040656655.1 Micromonospora sp. NPDC049799 | reverse complement strand
GCCCGACCGATCCGGGTCGCGGCGACCGCCGCCGCCCGGCTGCGCGCCGGGGACCGGGCGGTACGCGTACCGGTGGAACCGCCGGACGAGGTGGCCGACCTGGCGGACGCGCTGAACGGGCTCGCGGCGGCGCTGGCGACCAGCGAGGGACGGCAGCGGGAGTTCCTGCTGTCCGTGTCGCACGAGCTGCGTACCCCGTTGACCGCCGTCCGGGGGTACGCGGAGGCACTCGCCGACGGCGTGATCGGCGCCGACGACGTCCCCGCCACCGGTCGGACGATGCTCGCCGAGGCGGAACACCTGGACCGGCTGGTCAGCGACCTGCTGGCACTCGCCCGCCTGGAGGCCGCCGACTTCCCGCTGGAACCGGTGCCGGTGGACCTGGCCCGGCTGGCCGCCGACGCCGAACGGACCTGGGCCGGCCGGTGCCGCGCCGTCGAGGTGGCGTTCCGGCTGGAGATCCCGGACCGGCCGGTGCCCGCGTACACCGATCCGGGTCGGATCCGGCAGGTGGTGGACGGGCTGCTGGAGAACGCGCTGCGGGTCGTACCCCCGGGGGCGCCGGTCGTGCTCGCGGTCCGGCCGGCCGGTGCGGACCCGTCGGCCGGCGGTGTCGTGGAGGTCCGCGACGGCGGACCCGGCTTCACCGACGACGACCTGGCCGTGGCGTTCGAGCGCGGCGCGTTGCACCAGCGGTACCGGGGGGTGCGCAAGGTGGGCAGCGGTCTGGGACTGGCGCTCGCGTCCGGCCTGGTCCGGCGGCTGGGCGGGGAGATCGTCGCCGGGCACGCTCCGGAGGGCGGCGCGGCGATCACCGTCCGGCTGCCCGGCGATCCTTACCCGACCCGAACATCGGCCTGACGCTCCGCTCGCCGTCGCGGGGAAGTCTGATGCCACACCGGAACCGACGAGAGGGAGAGTCATGGCACGTTGGGGAGTCGCCGCCACCACGCTGCTCACGGCGGTCACGCTGGGCCTGACCGGATGCGGTACGACCCGCGTCGGAGCGGAGTCGGCGCCGGAGGCGGCCGTCGAGGTCGCCGCGGCCATGGGCGCGGAGGGCCAGGCGCTCACCGCGATGGGCTTCGACGCCGCCGAGCTGGACGTGCTGACCGTCGCCGCGCCGGCGTCGGCCACGCCGTCACCGTCCTCCTCGACGGTCGCCGAGCCGGGCCGGCGGGAGCGCGCCGAGGAGTGGCGCAAGCGCCGCCAGGCCCGGGTGCTGCTGCGGCAGAACACCCTGCACGGTGAGGTGGTCGTGCAGACCAAGGACGGCGGCACGAAGACCGTCGCGGTGCAGCGCGGCGAGGTGACCGCGATCGACGGCGGGAAGATGACCGTGAAGTCCACCGACGGCTTCACCATGACCTGGACCTTCGGCCCCGAGCTGCGGGTGCTGGAGCGCCGCCGGACGGTCCAGCCCGAGGCGGTCGAGGTCGGCAGGGTCCTCGGCGTCGCGGGCGTGAAGGACGGCGAGAACGGCGTGGCCCGTCTGATCGTCCTGCCGCGCGGCAGGTAGTAGTAAGGAAGGGCCCCCCGTTAACGCCTCGCGTTGTACGGGGGGCCCTTCTTAACGCAGCCGACGGCTCAGTAGACGCGGGAGCCGATCCAGTCGTCGTGGCCGTAGCCGACCGGGTTCGGGAAGGTACGGGACTCGAAGGACCACTGCTGGCGGGCGCTGGTCGAGCAGGTGGCCAGCCGCAACCGGGGAGTGCCGAACCACGGGTTGTCGAACGCGAGGCAGAGGTTCGTGTTGCCGGCGGTCCGGATCTGGGAGCCGGTCAGCACGAACTTCTGGTTCGCCCCGCCGTGGCAGTCGTAGATGTTGACCGCCGTGCCGGAGGTCAACGATCCGCCGGAGACGTCCAGGCAGCGGTCGTGGGACAGCTCGGAGTGCAGCGACCGGCGGGTCGGGTCGTACCAGAAGCCCTGGTTACGGCCCCCGTGGCAGGCGTACGACTGCTGCACCGTGCCGTTGCGCGAGTCGTACCCCCGGCCGTCCACGCAGGTGCCGGTGGCCGTGTTGCGCAGCTGCCGGAACTCGAAGAGCCCCGGGTAGAGGACACCGGAGCCGGTGCTGGCCGGGTCGACACAGGTCGCCCGATCCTGCCCGGAGGCGTAGAACTGGGTGATGCACTGGGCGAACATGCCGTGGCCACGCGCATTCGGGTGGAACGACTGCCGCGCCGCGTTCTCGTCCCAGATGCCGACCTCGATGTAGAGGCCGCGTACGGAGGTGTTGTCGGTGCACACCTCGTGGCCGTGGAAGAGCCGGCTGGCGTCGAGGTACCGGGTGCCGGTGGTGGCCGCCGCCGCCCGCAGCGCCGACTCGAACAGCGGCACCGCCTTGTTCCGGGCGAACGCCGCGTCGGCCAGGTAGAGCAGGCAGCCGCCGGCGTACCAGCCGGGGAAGTTCGGGTTGTCCTCGACGTCCGGGCTGCCCGGGCTCGGGTACGACATCAGCACCAGCTCGTAGTCCGACCGCAGGTAACCGGCGGAGGTCATGGTCTGGCGGATGGAGGTGAGCGCCTCCTCCACCGCGCGCCGGCTGCCGTCGGTGCGGATCGTCCACTGGTCGGTGTAGCGCGGGTAGCACGGGTCCTGGAAGAACACCCGGCTGACGGCGCAGTCGGTGGCGACCGGGCCGAACTGGATGGTGCCGTCGCCGTTCGCGCCGACGACGACCCAGATCAGCTTGACGTGCGTGTTGCGCGCCTTGATCGCGAGCTGGTCGCCCTGGTTCAGTTCGTTGTGCTGGGTGGGCCCGCCCGCGATCAGGTTCCACGGGGTGGCGCCGGAACAGGCGACGTTGTACTTCTCGTCGGCGGTGATGCCGGTGCGGAACACCGCCTGGTCGTACGAGCGGTCGCACCAGTTGCCGGGTTGGTGGGTGCCCGGGACGTAGTTGCCCACGCCCTCTCCGGAGATCTCGCTGTCACCCATGGTGACCAGCGCAGTGCGCCGTTGCTCCAGCGGGCGGATGTCGGGGGCGCCGTAGAGGGCGGTGGCCTCGGCGGCGCGGATCGCTTCGAGGTTCGTCGGGAGTGGTTGGACGGCCGGGCGGTCGGCGGCGGCGGCGGGCGAGGCCGGCCCGGTGAGCATCGGCAGGACGAGAGCGGTGGCGAGGACGGCGGTGACGGTCCGTCGGATCGTCCGTTCGCGCCTGGCGCGGGTACCAAGCATCGACGCACTCCTTTCGGCTCGATCGTGGGGTTTCGATCGAGTTACCGGACGGTAACGCGCGTGTCGACGTATGTGAATACGTCTCGGAAAGCTTGCGCGCGGAGTGCAGAACCGGGCGATCCCGAAATTTCGTCAGTCTGGCCGCCGTCCGCCGGGGTCGGTCCCGGCCGGCCGACGGGTCCTGTCGCCCTGCTGGCAGGCAAGGTAGGCTATGGCGTCGTGTCGTCCGCTACCCAGGGGAATCTCGTGAAGCTCTCGATCCTCATGCCGGTCTACAACGAGGAAGAACGCATCGCGGATGCCTTGAAGCAGGCCCTCGCGGTGGACTACCCGTGCGAGATCGAGCTGCTCGTCGTCGACGACGGCAGCCGCGACGGCACCGGCGAGATCCTCGGCCGGGCGGACGACGCGCGCCTCCGGGTCATCACGCACCAGCGCAACGCCGGCAAGGGCGCGGCCATCAAGACCGCGGTGGACAACGCCGAGGGCGACTACATGGTCATCCTCGACGCCGACCTGGAGTACGACCCGCAGGACATTCCGAGGCTGCTCGACCCGGTGCTCGACGGGCGGGCCGAGGTGGTCTACGGCAACCGCACCTTCGGCAGCCACAGCGCCTACAGCTTCTGGTACGTGATGGGCAACAAGGGCGTCACCATGGCGGCGAACGTCCTGTTCAACTCCTACATCGGCGACCTGGAGACCTGCTTCAAGCTGATGCCGGTGGCCCTCTACCGCTCGCTGGACATCCGCTCCCGCGGCTTCGGCATGGAAGCCGAGGTGACCGGCAAGCTGCTGCGTCGCCGCATCCGGCCGTACGAGGTGCCGATCAGCTACCGCGCCCGGGGTCGCGAGGAGGGCAAGAAGATCACCTGGAAGGACGGGGTCGAGGCGATCTGGATCCTGGGCCGCGAGCGTGCTCGCCGTCGCCCCCGCGTCGCCCCGACCCGCTGACCCACTGACCCTTCCGTCCGCGCTCAGCCCACCAGCGCAGGCCGCAGGAACGTGACGACCGATCGGCGCAGGCCGGCCGCGTCCAGCCCGTGCCAGCGGGTGTGGTCGTCGGCCGTACCGTACCGCCGGAGCTCCTCCCGGCCCACGCCCAGCGCCAGCAGGCGGTGCGGCCGGTCGGCCAGCCCCGCCGACACCACCCGGGCGGACGTCCCGGCGAGGTAGGGCTCGACCAGGATCACCGCGTCACCGGCCAGCGCACGCAGGCCGGTCACGTCGAACGGTCGCGGTCGGTTCGTGTACGCCACCGTCACCGGCAGGTCGGCCACCGCGGCCTCTCGTCGTACGTGGGGAGGGCTGAGATGGAGCTGCCGATCCGGACGTTCCGGGTGACGCGTGCGGACCTGGTCCGG
>NZ_JBFAMU010000398.1:0-4575 GCF_040656655.1 Micromonospora sp. NPDC049799 | reverse complement strand
ACCCCCGGGGGACGGGTTTCCGGGGGTCGCGCGTCAGCGGGCCGTACCGGTCACCGGACCGTGCAGGTCACCGCGGCCGGTGTGCCGTTGCGGGTGGTCCAGCTGCCGAGGAAGCCGACGGTCGTGCTCGCACCCGCACCGAGCGCGCCGTTCCAGCCGGCGTCGCGGACGGAGACGGTCGCACCGGTCTGGGTGTGCGTACCTCCCCAGAGCTGGGTGACCCTCTGCCCGTCCGGGAACGTCCACCCCACCGTCCAGCCGGCGATCCCCGAGGTGCCGCCGTTGCGGACGACCACCTCGCCCTGGAATCCGCCGGACCATGATCCGGTGACCCGGTAGATGGCGAGGCAGCCGCCGGGAGGCGGGGTGGTCGGCGTCGGACCGGTGGGCGTGGGCGTCGGAGTCGTCGGCGTGGGCGTGGTCGGGGTGGGCGTGGGAGTGCCGCCGACCCGGTCGGCCACGAGGATGCCCCGGCCGTTGGTGCCGAGGTAGACCCGGCCGTACATCCGGGGGTCGCCGGTCAGGGCCTCGCCCGCGTTGCCGTACTGGTGCCGGTCGTCGTTGATCCGTACCCAGGTGGCGCCGGTGTCGTCGGAGCGGAAGACGCCGTGTTGGCCGTCGACCGTGCCGATGAGGAACAGCGCCGGGTACGTACGACCGGGAGCCGCCTTGCCGAAGCCGACGTTGCGGGCGCTCGTGACGGTGCTCGACCTCGTGAAGCTCGCCCCGCCGTCGGTGGAGCGCCACAGCCCGTTGGAGCCGGCCAGCCACAGCTCACCCGCCCGTCCCGGCACCGCCTTGAACACCGCGGAGGTGGGCAGGCCGGTGGCGGCGCTGGCGGTGAAGGTGGCGCCGCCGTCGGTGCTGACGTGGAAACGGCCGCCGCCGAAGCCGTAGAAGCGGTTCGGGTCGACCCGGTCGGACTCGACCGTCGCGTTCGCCGGGATGCCGGCGGACGGGGTCCAGGAGGTGCCGAAGCCGGTCGACCGGACGACGGCCTGGCCGGCGTCGCCGGGCGCCCAGACGAAGCGGCTGCCGTCGGCGGACGCCGCGACCGTGCCGCCACTGTTCACACCGGACGGTTCGGTGCCCTGGAACCAGGTCGCGCCGCCGTCGGTGGAGAACGCGACGTGGCTGTCGCCGGGGCGGTCGGCGTCGGTGAAGTTGCCGGCCCGCACCATGATCTCCGGCCTGGTCTCGGCGTAGTCCAGGCTCGTGGTGGTGGTGAAGCCGGGCCGGGTGAACATCATCGGCGGTACGGCGTCGAGATCGGTGTGCCGGAAGCCGCCGATGTCGCCGAGGCCGCTGACCAGCGGCGCCCCGGAGGGCGGGCTGACCAGGTCGAGCACGGCGGTCTCCTCCAGGCCCTTCGCCATCGGGCGGATGGTGAGCTTCTCGGCGGTGCCCCACTTCGTCAGGTCGGTGGTGCCGTAGATCGTCGCGCCGGTGCCGTACATCATCCGGTTGGGGTCGTGCGGGTCGATCTCCATCGACTCGGTCATCCAGCCCAGCTTCGGGGAGGTGTCCGGTGGGCTCGGGTCGGTGTTGCCGAAGGTGAGCCACGGCGAGGTGGAGACGTCCATGGTGTAGCGGAAGCTGCGCTGCGGGTACGACGTCCAGTCCCAGATCCGGCTCCACGTGGCGCCGCCGTCGGTGCTGCGGAAGAACTGCACGTCCGGCCACCAGGCGATCTGAGTGGCGACCATCAGGGTGTTCGGGTTCTTCCGGTCGATGGTCAGGCCCGAGTAGCCGAAGGTGTTGTCGGTGCTGGTCGACGGGACGGGGCTGATCCGGGTCCAGGCGCCGGTGGACCGGGTGAACTTCCAGACGTCGCCCTTGCCGCCGTCGTACGGGCCGCCGGTGTCACTGGTGGCGATGTAGAGGTGGCCGCCGACCGGGTCGACGACGCCCTTGTGCGCGAGGTAGCCGGTGGGCTGCCCAGGGATGCGCTCCCAGGTCACGCCGGCGTCGGTGCTCCGGTACACCGGGTTCTCCTTGTCCGCGACCCCGACGTAGACCGTCCGCGTGGCGGTGCCGGGCGTGCCGGTGGCGGAGTCGAAGCTGACCCAGGTCAGGCCCTGGTTCTGGCCGTCGTAGCCGTTCGGGTCGTTGGGGTTCACGCGGTAGTTGCCGGCGTTGGGGAAGCTGGCGACGCGGGCCCAGGTCGCACCGAAGTCGGTGCTGCGCCACAGGCCGTTGCCGCCCTCGGCGCCGTAGTAGACGACGTTGTTGCGGTTCGGGTCGACGGCGAGCCGCTCCCCCATGCCCCGGCCGGGCATGTTGCCGCCGTTCTTGAAGGGCAGCTCGGTGGCCTGCCAGGTGGCGCCCCTGTCGGTCGACCGCAGGATCGCGCCCTTGTTCGGGTCCCAGTCGTTGGTGTACATGCCGACGGCGGCGTACACCCGGTTGGTCTGCACGGGGTCGGTGGCGACGCTGACCACGCCGTTCCAGCCCCACTTGTCCGGGCCCACCCAGTCCAGCAGCGGCGTCCAGGACCCGCTGGTCTGCTCCCAGCGGTACAGGCCGCCGATGTCGGTGCGGGCGTAGATCAGGTTCTTCTCGGTCGGGTTGAAGACGATGCCGGGAACGAAGCCACCGCCGTCGATCCGGACGTTCTTCCAGGCGTACGCCTCGGCGGCCGGCGCTCCGACGGCGGTGAACGGCACCGCGACCACGGCCGCGACGGCGGCCAGCGCGGCCACCACCACGCCGACGACACTTCTCCGCATCTGCGGGTTCCTCTCGGGGGGAGGCCCGGACGCAGGGGGGACCTGGTGTCCGGGACGGGCGACGTGCGGTACTGGCCGGAGCTGCCCTGGCTTCCGGCGGTCGGCGCGTGGCTCCCGCATCCGAGGATCGGCTCACCCTAACCCATCCACACTGCTGCATGGAAGCGCTCCCAGGATCTCACCCGGGCCGGGTGAGGAGACGTCACCCGCACCGGCGGGAGGATCAGGAGGCGTGCGGCGCGTCCGGCGTCGGCATCGAGGAGGGAGTCACCGATGGCCATCGCGACGATCAGCCGTCTCGACCAGGAGATCCAGTCCGCCGTCCTCGACGAGTTGGCCTGGGAGCCCCGGGTCCGGCCGCACGAGATCGGCGTGACCGTCTCCGAGGGCGTGGTCAGCCTGACCGGCCGGGTGGACAGCTACGCGAAGAAATGGGCCGCCGAGCGCGCGGCGCACCGCGTCGCCCGGGTCCGCGCGGTCGCCAACGACCTCACCGTACGACTGGACGGCGGCGCCGAGCGGGCTGACCCGGACATCGCCGCCGCTGCCGCGCACACGCTGGAGTGGGACGCGTTCGTGCCGGTCGGGCAGGTCGACGTCACCGTCGCGCAGGGCTGGGTGACGCTGCACGGCGAGGTCGAGTGGGAGTACCAGCGCCAGGCCGCCGAACGCGCGGTGGCCCGGCTCACCGGCGTACGCGGGGTCGGCAACGGGATCACCGTCCGCCCCGGCATCCGGGCCGACGCGCACACCCTGACCGACCGGATCGTCGACGCCCTCGCCCGGAACCGGGCGACCGAGGCGGAACGGATCGACGTCCGGGTGCACGGCGACACGGTGGTGCTCAGCGGGCTCGTGCACTCGATGCCGGAACGGGCCGAGGTGGAACGGACAGTCTGGTCGGCGCCCGGTGTCCGGGAGGTGCAGAACCGCGTCGCCGTCGCCCCGGTGCTCGGCGCGGGCGGGCGGTGACGCGATGACCACCCCTCTCCAGGTGACCGCCCGACTCCGGACGCCGGTGACCGACATCGACCACGTACGCGGGCCGGTGGACGCGCCGGTGACGATCGTCCAGTACGGCGACTTCCAGTGCCGGTTCTGCGGTGCCGCGTACGCGAACCTCGCGGAGCTGCTGCGGCAGCGGGCGGAGACGGTCCGGCTGGCCTACCGGCACTTCCCGATCGCCAACGTCCACCCGTACGCGGAGAGCGCCGCCGAGGCGACCGAGGCGGCCGACCGGCGCGGACGGTTCTGGGAGATGCACGACTGGCTGTTCGAGCACCAGGACCAGCTCGACCCGGTGCACCTGTCGCTCGGCATCGAGCAGCTCGGACTACCCGCCGACGAGATCCGTGCCGAGATCGGGCGGCAGGAGTACGGCGACCGGGTGCGCCGCGACTTCGTCGGCGGCATCCGCAGCGGCGTCAACGCCACACCGACCCTGTTCGTCAACGACGTCCGCCACGACGGCGGCTACGACCTCCCGGAGCTCCTGACGGTGGTCGACGCGACCGCCAACCCGTGAACCGCTCGTGGCCGGAGGGCGGGATCAGATCAGGTGGAGGTCGCGGGCGCGGCGGACGGCGTCCCGGCGACGGGTCGCGTCGAGCTTGCGGTAGATGTTGCGGACGTGGGTCTTCACCGTGTTGACCGACAGGGACAACTCGGCGGCGATCTCCACGTTGGACAGGATGCTCTGCAGGTACCGAAGGATGGTCAGCTCCCGCTCCGTCAGCGGCTCGTCCAGCTCCGCCGGGCCCGGCCCTGGCGGAGGGCCGTCGGGCGGCTCGTCGACGCCGCGCACCAGGTCGCTGACCGTCGGCCAGTGCGCGGTGCCGGCGTCGAG
>NZ_JBFAMU010000397.1:0-4580 GCF_040656655.1 Micromonospora sp. NPDC049799 | reverse complement strand
GCGCCGCCTCCGGCCCGAGCCGGCGCACCGCCTCCAGAGCGAGGTGCTCCGGGGCGTACTGCGGGTCCTCCCGCATCCGGTCCCAGAGCCCGGCCGGGGGCGCCTCGGGCACCTCCGGTGGCGACGTCCGCGCGACCGTGGGCGGCTGCGGCGGCAGGGCTGCGGACTGACCGTCGAGGGGCGCGGAATCGGTCACGAGATCTCCCGGGGTGTCACCAGGGGGCGGGGGACGGAGCGGGGGTCAGCGGCGCTTCTGGAACCTGGCCGCCAGGCCCCGCAGCTTCTGCTGGTTGGCGGGCTTGGCCATCTCACGCCGACCCCGTTCGACCAGCTGCTGGCCCTTGGGTGAGCGCAGGAACGCGGTGAGTCGCTGCATCAGAGACATGTCGTCCTCCAGTCGGTGCTGCCTGCATCATGTGTACATCGCAGCGACAACATCTGTACCCAGGACGCCCGAACCGCAACCGTCCACAATGGTCGGTCGGCAGCCTACCGCCCGGCGTCGAGGACCGCGTCGACGACCTCGGCGGCCCGCCACTCGTGCTGCGCGTAGTGCTCCGGGAAGGCCGAGACCTGCACCGCCTGCGCCGCGTCGGTGAGCCGCATCTGCTGCCAGCCGGGCACCTGGGCCAGGGCGGAGAGGAACTGGCGGGTCGCGAACGCCGGATCCATCAGCTCCCCCACCTCGCCCCAGCCGCTGCTCGGGCGCTGCTGGAACAGCCCGACCGAGTCGTGGTCCCAGCCGATCGCCTGGTGCGGGTAGTTCTGCGACTCCGGGAGCACCCCACTGGCGTAGTTGTAGAGGGTGCTCTCCTGCATGGCGGTCGCGACGGCGATCACCAGCGCGCGCCGGGGCATGTCCATCTTCTGGCCGGTGCGCACGATCGCCTGGGCGTTGCGCATCTGGGCGCGGTCCAGGCCGGCGACCGGAGCCACGACGGTCGGCTTCGGCTTCGGCTTCTTCGTCGGCGCCGGGCGGACGTCCGGGTCGGCGGCGGCGGTGGACGGCGCCACCGGCGAGGCCTTCGGGTCCTTCGCGGACCGGTCGTGGTCCCGCGAGGCGGCGTCCGGCTCGGCACGCTCGATCGGGGCCGCGGCCGCGTCGATCCGGGCCGCGTCGGCGGCGGCTTCGTCACGGGTCTGGGCCACCGCGGTCAGGCCGAGGCAGCAGACCAGGCCGGCGGCGAGGGCGATCCGGACCCGGCCGGGTCCGCGCAGGAGGTTCCGGGTGTACGCGCCGAGGGTGTTCGACCGTACGGATGAGGGGGTATCGTCCGAACGGTCAGCGGCGGCACCGTGGGTGCGGTGGTCGTCGAGGGAGTTGGCGTCAGGCATCAGCCGAGGCTAGGCAGGCTCCTCCTGCGATTACGCATGGTGATCACGTGGCGCTCCTCACGAAACCACCCCCGCCGGGGGGACGCCCCGGCACCGCGGCGACGCCGAGGGGACGGACCTCGGGAAACAGGCAGACCTCGCCCACCACGCGGCCCGGCCGCCCCCGGTCGGGACGGGGACGAACCGGCAGCGGTCCCACCGTGATCACCCACGTCCCCCGTTCGGTGGAGGACCACGTGGCCGGTCGGCGGGCGGCGGTGTCGCCGCATCCGGGACGGCTCGTCACCGCCGGGCCGGACCGGCGCATCGGCCGCGCGAGGAATGCAGGAGGATGGCGGGAGCGTTGCCCGAACCGGGCACCGTCCGCAACGGTGACCGATTGGCACATCCAGGGAGGTCCGTACCGGTGCTCGACCCACACGAGCTCTACGAGCTCACCGACGAACTGCCCGACCTCGGCCAGCCGGTCCTGATCCAGGCCCTCACCGGGTTCGTCGACGCCGGCAGCGCCGGCCGCCTGGCCCGCGAGCAGCTGCTCACCTCGCTGGACGCCCGCCCGATCGCCCGGTTCGACCTCGACCAGCTCTACGACTACCGGTCGCGCCGGCCGGTGATGACCTTCGTCGAGGACCACTGGGAGTCGTACGACGAGCCCGCGCTGGAGCTGCATGTGCTCCAGGACGATGACGAGACCCCGTTCCTCCTGCTCAGCGGACCGGAACCGGACCTGCAGTGGGAGCGGTTCGTGGCCGCCGTCGCCGGGCTCTCCGCCCGGCTGGACGTCCGGCTCACCGTCGGGCTCAACGCGATCCCGATGGCGGTGCCGCACACCCGGCCCGCCGGCGTGACCGCGCACGCCACCCGACCCGAGCTGATCGCCGGCTACGAGCCGTGGCTGCAGCGGGTCCAGGTGCCCGGCAGCGTCGGCCACCTGCTGGAGTACCGCCTCGGGGAGCAGGGCCGCGACGCGCTCGGCTTCGCCGCACACGTGCCGCACTACGTCGCCCAGACCGAGTACCCGGCCGCCGCCGAGGTGTTGCTGACCTCGGTCTCCCGCAGCACCGGCCTGCTGCTGCCCGGCGACGGGCTGCGCGCGGCGGCCGAGGTCGTCCGGGTGGAGATCGACCGGCAGGTCGCCCAGACCGAGGACGCCGGGGCGCTGGTCCGGGCCCTCGAGGAGCAGTACGACGCGTTCGCCCGGGGACGGGGCGGAAAGAACCTGCTCGCGCCCGACAGCGCGCCGCTGCCGACCGCCGACGAACTCGGCGCGGAGCTGGAACGGTTCCTGGCCGAGCAGACCCGCCCCAACGACACCCCCGGCACCTGACCGGCGGGGCGACCCGGCATGGGGCAGGCTGGAACCATGCGCCTGGCGACGTGGAACGTCAACTCGGTGAAGGCCCGCCTGCCCCGACTGCTCGACTGGCTGGCCGGCACCGAACCGGACGTGGTGTGCCTGCAGGAGACCAAGTGCCCCGACGGCGCCTTTCCGTCCGACGAGGTCGGCGCGCTGGGCTACACCGTGGCCAGCCACAGCGACGGCCGGTGGAACGGGGTCGCGATCCTGTCCCGGGTGGGCCTCACCGACGTGGTGGTCGGGTTCCCGGACGAACCCGGGTTCCCCGAGCCGGAGGCCCGGGCCATCTCGGCGACCTGCGGCGGCGTACGGGTCTGGTCGGTGTACGTGCCGAACGGCCGCACGCCGGAGGATCCGCACTACGCGTACAAGCTCGCCTGGTTCGCGGCCCTGCGCGACACCCTGGAGACGGAGCTGACCGGGAGCCTGCCCCTCGCGGTGTGCGGTGACTTCAACGTCGCGCCCACCGACGCCGACGTGTGGGACCCGGCGTTGTTCACGCACTCCACCCACGTCACGCCCGCCGAACGGGCCGCCCTGGCCGCACTGCGCGACCTCGGCCTGTCCGACGTGGTGCCCACGCCGATGAAGGGCCCGCACCCCTTCACGTACTGGGACTACCGGGCCGGGATGTTCCACCAGAACAAGGGCATGCGGATCGACCTCGTGTACGCCTCGGCGCCGTTCGCGCGCGCGGTCCGGTCCGCGTACGTGGACCGGGAGGCCCGCAAGGGTAAGGGCCCCTCCGACCACGCCCCGATCGTGGTCGACGCCGACCTCGTCCCCGCCGTCGAGTCCTTCTGACCCATCAGGGCCCCCTTTCCTGAAGGCGGGCGGGCCGGTCCCTGGGCGCGATGTCTGGTTAGGGTGGGGTATGGCAGTTGTGAAGATCAACGCGATCGACGTCCCGCCCGGCGCCGGCGAGGAGCTGGAGAAGCGCTTCGCGGCCCGGGCCGGCGCGGTCGAGAACTCCCCCGGCTTCCTCGGCTTCGAACTGCTCCGGCCGCTCGCCGGCGAGAGCCGCTACTTCGTCTACACGCGCTGGGAGAGCGAAGAGGCGTACCAGGCCTGGGCCGGCGGCCCCTCCCGCGCCGCCCACGCCTCCGCACCCGGCGAACAGCAGCGACCCCCGGTCGCCTCCGGCGCCACGCTCCTCGAGTTCGAGGTGGTCCAGCAGGTCCCACCCCGCCCCTGACCCAACCCCCGTTCGCAGCACGCAGTTTCATGGAAATAGTGGCTGTTCGGCGCCGGATGGCCACTATTTCCCCGAAAGAGCGCCCTCTCGGCGGCGGGAGGGCGAGGTGGGGCAGGGGCAGGGGTCAGGGGTTTCGGGAGGAGACCAGGGAGGCGAAGGCGATGACGTTGTCGGCGTACCCGGTCCGGCCGCCGAGCCAGTCGCCGCCGCAGGTGATCAGCCGCAGGCCGGGCGGGCCGGAGTCACCGTAGATCCGGTCGGCCGGCAGGCGGTCCTTCGGGAAGTGCTCCACCGAGTCGACGCGGAACACCACCACCGAACGGTCCGCGCGGGTCACCTCGATCGTGTCGCCGGGACGCAGCCGGTGCAGGTCGTGGAAGACCGACGGCCCACGCTTGGTGTCGACGTGCCCGACGATCACCGCCGGTCCCGGCTCACCCGGGGTGGGACCCCGGTCGTACCAGCCGGTCTCGTCGGCCCGCTCCAGCGGCGGTACGGCGATCGAGCCGTCCCGCGCCTGGCCGACCGGCTCGACGTCGGCGGCGATCTCGATCGTCGGTACGGAGAGGCGCACCGGACGGCTGGCAGTCAGGCCGGTGCCGGCCGCCATCACCGGCGACGGGGTGCACGACGTCGCCGAGCTGATCGACCGGCAGAGCCGTCGCCGCGCCGCCGCCACCGGCGGCGAGTCGC
>NZ_JBFAMU010000396.1:0-4581 GCF_040656655.1 Micromonospora sp. NPDC049799 | reverse complement strand
CGGACCTCGCGCAGGACCTCGGCGATCTCCGGATTACGGATCGTCGTCCCCACCGGTTTCGGCTCGTCACCGTCGCAGTACCGGGGGCGGGCCACCACCAGCACGACCGCGTCGCAGGCGTCCGCGACCGCCCGGTTGGCCGCACCGAGGGCGTCGGTGAAGGCCCGGCCGAGCGGCGTCGTGGGCACCAGCGAGAGCCCCACCTCGGGGCTGACCAGCACCAGCTTCGCCGCGCAGTCGCGGATCGCGGTGGCCAGCTCGGCGATGGTGGCGGTGTCGTCGGCCGGCTGGTGGGCCGGGTCGAGCAGGACGGTCACCCACCCGCCCAGGTCGTCGACGAGCAGCGTCTCGTTCGGCTCGGCGGAGGCGATCACGTCCGCCAGGCGGCGCGGGTCGCCGGCCGTCTCCTCGGTGGTCCAGGTCTCCGGGCGGCGGTCACGGTGCGCCGCCAGCCGGGCGGACCACTCCGCGTCGTCGGCGTCCGCGTCGGCGGCCGTGGCCACGTAGCGGACGGTGGGAGCCTCGGCGACCAGGGACTCGGCGAACTCGGACTTGCCGGACCGGATGCCGCCCAGCACCAGGACCGTGTTCCACCCGTCAACGGACATGCCCCGTACCTTAGAGCCAGCGGGCGGTGTCCCGCCTGCGAGGTGCCAGGCCGGCCCCGGCCATCACGGTGGATCACGGACTACGCTGGCAGGGGCGTCCCGGACGGGACGGCGGCGAGGGGAGACGCGCACATGGCGTGGAGCTGGCGGTACGAGGGCACGAACGGTGAGGCGGTGGAGGGACCGGCGGAGTCGTTCGGCAGCCAGGCGGACGCCGAGTCCTGGATCGGCCAGATCTGGCGCGAGCTCGCGGCGTCCGGCGTCACCTCGGTCGCGCTCGTCGAGGACGACCGGGTGGACTACCGGATGAGCCTGCTGCCGCCGGCGGAGTGATGGCCGACGACCGCCCGGGGCGTGAGCCGCTGCTGCTCGGTGTGCCCCGGGCGGCGTTCCGGCCCAGCCCGGTCTTCCTCGCCCTGGTGGCGCTCTTCGTCACCAGCGGGGTGCTCACCTGGAACCGGTACGGCAACGTCCGGCTCGACGTGTTCCTGTTCGTCGTCTCCGGGTGGCTCGTCTCGCTCTGCCTGCACGAGTACGCGCACGCGATCGTGGCGTTCCGGGCCGGCGACCGGAGCGTGGCCCACCGCGGCTACCTGACGCTCAACCCGCTGAAGTACAGCCACCCGCTGCTGTCCATCGTGCTGCCGGTGGCGGTGGTGCTGCTCGGCGGCATCGGCCTGCCCGGCGGGGCGGTCTGGGTGGACCGGCACGCGATTCCCGGGCGGCTGCGGCACACCCTGGTCAGCCTCGCCGGCCCGGCCACCAACGTGGTGTTCACGCTGGTGCTGGTCGCGGTGGTGGGGCTGGGCGCGGGCGGGAGCGGCCCGGTGGAGTTCTGGGCCGCGTTGGCCCTGCTGGCGTTCCTCCAGTTGACCGCCAGCGCGCTCAACCTGCTGCCGGTGCCCGGCCTGGACGGTGGCAACATGATCCAGCCGTGGCTGAGCCCGCCGTACCGCCGGATGTACGACCTGTTCGCCCCGTACGGCTTCATCCTGCTCTTCGCGCTGCTGTGGAACCCGCAGATCGGCAGCGCGTTCTTCGGCGCGGTCTTCGCCGTCGGCGACCTGCTCGGCCTGCCCCAGGGCCTCTACGCCCTGGGCCTGGACCTCATCCGCTTCTGGCAGTCGTGACCCGGTCCGGCCGGCGCACAGGTCCGGCCGGACCGGGACCGGTCACGGGCGCTGGGCCGGCGACTCGGTGCGCGACGGGTCGCGCTGGGTGATCGGCTCGACGATCTCGTCGATCGCCTTCAACAGGTCGGCGTCCAGCTTCACGCCGGCGGCCTTGACGTTGTCGTGCACCTGCTCGGGGCGGGACGCGCCGACGATCGCCGACGACACGTTCGGGTTCTGCAGGACCCAGGCGATCGCGAGCTGGGCCATGCTGAGCCCGGCCTGCTCGGCCAGCGGCTTGAGCCGCTGCACCCGGGTGAGCACGTCGTCGGTCAGCCACTGCGCGATGAAGCCGGCGCCCGACTTCTCGTCGGTGGCGCGGGACCCGGCCGGTGGCGGCTGACCCGGCAGGTACTTGCCGGAGAGCACGCCCTGCGCCATCGGCGACCACACGATCTGGCCGACGCCCAGCTCCTCGCTGGTCGGTACGACCTCGGTCTCGATGACCCGCCAGAGCATCGAGTACTGCGGCTGGTTGGACACCAGCGGGATCCGCAGCTCCCGGGCGAGCCCGTGCGCCTCGCGGATCTGCGACGCCTTCCACTCGGAGACGCCGATGTAGTGCGCCTTGCCGGAGTGGACGACGTCGGCGAACGCCTCCATCGTCTCCTCCAGCGGGGTGCTGTAGTCGTACCGGTGGGCCTGGTAGAGGTCGACGTGGTCGGTGCGCAGCCGGCGCAGCGAGCCGTTGATCGACTCCATGATGTGCTTGCGGGACAGGCCACGGTCGTTGCGGCCGGGCCCGGTGGGCCAGTACACCTTGGTGAAAATCTCCAGCCCTTCGCGCCGCTCGCCCTGCAGCGCGCGACCCAGCACGTCCTCGGCGCGCGTGCCGGCGTACACGTCGGCGGTGTCGAAGGTGGTGATGCCGGCGTCCAGGGCGGCCCGGACGCAGGCGAACGCCGCGTCCTCCTCGACCTGTGACCCGTGGGTGATCCAGTTTCCGTACGAGATCTCGCTGACCATCAGGCCGGAACGGCCCAGGTGTCGGAATTCCATTCCCCGACCCTAGCCCGCCCCGATCACGGTCACCCGGTACGGCGGCTCAGAGCACGGGGTTGGTGTCGGTGAGCAGCCGCTCGATCTCCGCGACGACGTCGTCGGGGTTGCGGTGCACCGGGTCGATCAGTGGCTCGCCCTGCCGGTCCAGCGCGCCCCAGCGCCCGGCGCCGTCGCCGGCGAGGAACGCCACCGGGTGGACGACCAGCACCGGGTGCACCGGCGGGACGAGCAGCTTGCCGGTGCGGTCCACCACGCCACGCCGGCCGGCCACGTCCACCACGGCCAGCCCCTCGTCGGTGAAGCCGTCGACGTACCGGCCGTCGGCCAGGGTGGTGGCGAACCCGTGGTAGCGGGTGGGCACCACGATGCGGCCGGTGCGGTCGACCGCACCCCAGCCCTCCCGTCGTACCGCGGCCAGGCCGCGCCGGAACGGGCGTACCTCGGCGAAGCCCGGCGGCACGGCCACCTCTCCGGTGATGTCGACCGCACCCCACCCGCCGGGCTCCCCCTGCGACACCCAGGCCAGGCCGTCGGAGAACGGCCGGACGACCAGGTACGTCGGCGGGAGCACCGTCTCACCGGCGAGGTCGATCAGCGCCCACCGTTCGTTGTCGACCGGACGCGCCCAGGCGACCCCGTCGCGGAACGGCTGCGCCTCCGCGTACCGGCCGGGGACCACCATCTCGCCGTCGGAGTCGGCGTAACCCCAGCGATCGCCGTCGAGCGCCGGGACCGGGGGCCGCACCCGCGCCAGCACCTCGTCACGACCCCGGGGGTACGGCCCGAAGCCGATCTCCGTGGCCCGCTCCGCGACCGCGTCGAGGCTGAACCGGATCCGGGCGAGCAGCTCCGGGTCCCCGGCGCCCCGCAGGTCCAGCGCCCGCTCGAAGTGGTGGCACGCCTCCATCAACCGGCCCTGCTCGTAGCAGCACCGGCCGGCGTGCTCGTGCAGCGCCGCCCGCAGCCGGTCCGGCAGCTCGTCCGAGTTGGCCTGCGCGAAGAGGCGGTCGGCCTCGGCGAACTCGCCGCGCCAGCGCAGCACGTGGGCCAGCCGCGCCTGGGCCAGCGAGGTCCGGCGCAGCTCGCCGGTCGCCTCCGCGTACGTCAACGCCAGGCGCCCGTCGGCCAGCGCGTCGTCCAGGTCGCCGACGATCCGGGACACCACCGCCCGCAGGCTCAGCAGCCGCGCCCGGGACCGGTTGTCGACGGCCGTGCCCAGCTTCTCGGTCAGCCGGCGCCGGACGACCCGGAACTGGTCCGGCTCCTCGACCACCTCGCGCAACGTCGCCGGGTCGAGCCGCCACCGGTAGCTCGCCAGCACCTGCTCGGGGTCGCCCTGGGAGAGGTCCGGCGAACCGGTCACCGATTCGACCGGCGCGACCTCCGGCGCGGCCGACCGGGGCGGCGTCGGGTCCGCCGGGACGTTCTCGGAGGGTGTCGCCGGTACGGTCGGGGCGCTCTCGGCCGGCGCCTCCGCTGCGGGCGGGGCGTTCTCGACCGGCGCGTCCGGTGCGGCCGGCGCGTTCTCGGCCGGCGGCTCCGGTACGGGCGGGGCGGGCGGTGTGGCCGGCGGCGCCGGGACGGGCGCACCGGGCGGTGCGGAGACCGGGCGGACCGGCGTGGTCGTCTCCTCCGCCCAGCCCTCCGGTTCCGTCCATTACTCCGGTCTCCGGACCGCCGCACGCGCCGGTGTCGGCGCCGCCGCACGTTCCCGTGTCGGCAGCCACCTGCAGAGCGGTCGAGGCGAGCAGGCCCCCGACGATCCAGTCGAAGTAGCGCACCCCGCCGACGCCCTGGTC
>NZ_JBFAMU010000395.1:0-4611 GCF_040656655.1 Micromonospora sp. NPDC049799 | reverse complement strand
GCCGGCCACGCCGGCCCGCCGCTCCGAGCACCAGACACCGTCGTCGTTGCAGAACAGACCAAGGAAGAGATGACTACCCAGGCTTCCGCGCCGCCCAGCACCAAGACGCAGGCGCTCCGCTCGTACGACGTCGCCGACTTCCCGGCCCTGACGGGCCTGGAGGAGGAGTGGCGTTTCACCCCGCTCAAGCGTCTGCGCGGGCTGGTCGGTGGGGCGCAGGCCGCCACCGGCACGGTCCGGCACGAGTACGGCGACCTGCCCGCGGGCGTCACCGTCGCACGGATCGGCAAGGACGACCCGCGGGTGGGCAGCGTGCTCACCCCGGTCGACCGGGTCAGCGCGCTGGCGTACGGCGGTGTCGAGCAGGCCCTGCTGGTCGAGGTTGCGCGGGACGCCGTGGTGGCGGAGCCGGTGACCCTGCGGGTGGCCGGTGACGGCGCCGAGGGGCTCGCCTTCGGGCACACCTTCGTCGAGGTGGGCCGGTTCGCCGAGGTGACCCTGGTGCTGGAGCACGTCGGCTCGGCGACCCTGGCCGACAACGTCGAGGTGTCGGTGGCCGACGGCGCGAAGCTGACCCTGGTCACCGTCGCCGACTGGGCCGCCGACGCGGTCCAGGCCCAGCACCTCAGGGTGCGGCTGGGTCGGGACGCCAAGGTCATCCACATCCAGGTCAGCCTGGGCGGCGACCTGGTCCGGCAGTACACCTCGGTGGAGTACACCGGGCGGGGCGGCGAGGCCGAGCTGTACGGCGTCTACTTCGCCGACGGCGGGCAGCACCTGGAGCACCGCCAGCTGGTCGACCACAACGTGCCGGACTGCCGCAGCTACGTCGGCTACCGCGGTGCCCTGCAGGGTGCCGACGCGCACACCGTCTGGGTGGGCGACGTGCTCATCCGGGCCGAGGCGACCGGCACCGACACGTACGAGATCAACCGGAACCTGCTGCTCAGCGACGGCGCGCGGGCGGACTCCGTACCCAACCTCGAGATCGAGACCGGCGAGATCGCCGGCGCCGGCCACGCGAGCGCGACCGGCCGCTTCGACGACGAGCAGCTCTTCTACCTGATGGCCCGGGGCATCCCGGAGAGCGAGGCCCGGCGCCTGGTGGTGCGCGGCTTCTTCGCCGAGCTGATCAACAAGATCCCGGTGGAGTCCCTGCGCGAGCGCCTGGGGGACGCGATCGAGGCCCGGCTGGCCAAGGCGGGCGCCTGATGATCAGGATCTGCTCGACCGAGGACGTGCCGAAGGGCACCGCGATCAGCGCGGACGTCGACGGCACGCAGATCGCCCTGGTGCACGCCGAGGACGGCTCGTTCCACGCCGTGTTCGACGAGTGCTCGCACGCCGCGGTCGCCCTCTCCGAGGGGGAGGTCGACGGTTGCACGCTGGAATGCTGGCTGCACGGTTCCCGTTTCGACCTGAGGACCGGCGAGCCGACCGGGCTGCCTGCCACCGAACCCGTTCCCGTCTACCCCGTCGAAGTCCGCGACGGCGACATCTACGTCAGCCTGACGCCGAGCAATGGAGTGACCCGATAATGAGCACCCTGGAGATCCGCGACCTGAAGGTGTCGGTCAAGCTGCCCGAGGGTGAGCTCAAGCCGATCCTCGATGGGGTAAACCTGACGGTCAAGTCGGGCGAGACCCACGCCATCATGGGCCCCAACGGCTCCGGCAAGTCCACCCTGGCGTACTCGATCGCCGGTCACCCCCGGTACGAGATCACCGGCGGTTCGGTGACCCTCGACGGCGAGGACGTGCTGGCCATGTCCGTCGACGAGCGGGCCCGCGCCGGTCTCTTCCTGGCCATGCAGTACCCGGTCGAGGTCCCCGGCGTCTCGGTGGCCAACTTCCTGCGCACCGCCAAGACCGCCATCGACGGCGAGGCGCCGAAGCTGCGCACGTGGGGCGGCGAGCTGCGCGGTGCCATGGAGCGCCTCCAGATGGACCCGGCGTTCGCCCAGCGCAACGTCAACGAGGGCTTCTCCGGCGGTGAGAAGAAGCGGCACGAGATCGTGCAGCTGGAGCTGCTCAAGCCGAAGATCGCCATCCTCGACGAGACCGACTCCGGCCTCGACGTGGACGCGCTGCGCGTGGTCAGCGAGGGCGTCAACCGGGTCCGGGACACCGGCGACACCGGCGTGCTGCTGATCACCCACTACACGCGGATCCTGCGCTACATCAAGCCGGACTTCGTGCACGTCTTCGTCGCCGGCCGGATCGTCGAGCAGGGCGGGCCGGAGCTGGCCGACAAGCTCGAGGCCGAGGGCTACGAGCGCTACGCCGCCGGGGCCGGCTCGGCGAAGGCCTGACGTTTCGATGACCTCCATCGCGATCCCGGCCGGCATGCCGCAGTACGACGACGTGCCCCGGTACGACGTGGCGACGGTGCGCGCCGACTTCCCGATCCTCGACCGGGAGGTCAACGGGCACCGGCTGGTCTACCTGGACAGCGCCAACACGTCGCACAAGCCGCGCCAGGTGCTCGACGTGCTCGCCGAGCACTACGCCCGGCACAACGCCAACGTGTCGCGCTCGGTGCACACCCTGGGCACTGAGGCGACCGAGGCGTACGAGGGCGCGCGGGCCAAGGTCGCGGCGTTCGTCAACGCGCCGAGCGTCGACGAGGTGGTGTTCACGAAGAACTCCACCGAGGCGATCAACATCGTCGCGTACGCCTTCTCGAACGCCTCGCTGCGGCCGGACGGCGACCCGCGGTTCAGGCTCGGCCCCGGTGACGAGATCGTGATCTCCGAGATGGAGCACCACTCGAACATCGTGCCGTGGCAGCTGCTGGCCGAGCGGACCGGCGCGACCCTGCGCTGGTTCCCGGTCACCGACGGCGGGCGGCTGGACGAGTCGGGCCTGGAGGACCTGGTCACCGAACGGACGAAGATCGTCTCGCTGGTGCACATGTCCAACATCCTCGGCACCGTCAACGCCACGTCCCGGATCACCGCGCGGGTCCGCGAGGTGGGCGCGCTGCTGCTGCTCGACTGCTCGCAGTCGGTGCCGCACATGCCGATGGACGTGGTGGACTACGACGCGGACTTCATCGTCTTCACCGGGCACAAGATGTGCGCGCCCACCGGCATCGGCGTGCTCTGGGGCCGGGCCGAGCTGCTCGCGGCCATGCCGCCGGTGTTCGGCGGCGGTTCGATGATCGAGACGGTGTCGATGGCGGGCTCCACGTTCGCCGCGCCGCCGGCGCGGTTCGAGGCGGGCACCCCGCCGATCGCCGAGGCCGTGGCGCTCGGCGCGGCCGTGGACTACCTGACCGGCATCGGCATGCGGGCCGTCCAGTGGCACGAGAAGCAGCTGACCGCGTACGCCCTGGACGCCCTCGCCTCGGTGCCCGGCCTGCGGATCTTCGGTCCGTCGGTGCCGGTCGGCCGGGGTGGCACGATCTCGTTCGCGCTGGGTGACATCCACCCGCACGACGTGGGGCAGGTGCTGGACTCCCTCGGCGTGCAGGTGCGGGTGGGCCACCACTGCGCCCGCCCGGTCTGCGTCCGGTTCGGGGTGCCGGCCACGACCCGCGCGTCGTTCTACCTCTACACCACCACCGAGGAGATCGACGCCCTGGTGGCGGGCCTGGAGCAGGTGCGAAAGGTGTTCGACTGATGCAGCTCGACCAGCTCTACCAGGAGATCATCCTGGACCACTACAAGCACCCGCACGGCCGCGGCCTGCGGGACGCCGACGACCCGGCGGACCGGGTCGCCGAGGCGCACCACGTCAACCCGACCTGCGGGGACGAGGTGACCGTCCGGGTGACCACCGACGGCGAGGTGCTGCACGACGTCTCGTACGACGGCATGGGCTGCTCGATCAGCCAGGCCTCGGCGAGCGTGCTGCACGAGCTGCTCACCGGCCGGGGCGCCGGCGAGGCGTTCGAGGTGCACGAGGCTTTCCTGGAGTTGATGTCCGGCCGTGGCCAGGTCACGCCGGACGAGGACGTACTCGGTGACGGGGTCGCGTTCGCGGGTGTCGCCCGCTATCCCGCCCGGGTCAAGTGCGCGCTGTTGCCGTGGATGGCGTTCAAGGACGCCGCGGCACGCGCCGGTGTGGGCGCGAGCCCGACGGAGGTGAAGGCATGAGCGAGGACACTGCCACGGCGGCGACGCCGGAGACCGGTGAGCCGGCCACGACGGAGGGCACCGCGCCGGCAGCCGGCGGCAAGGCCGCCGTCGCCGACATCGAGGAGGCGATGAAGGACGTCGTCGACCCCGAGCTGGGCATCAACGTGGTCGACCTCGGCCTGGTGTACGGCGTGCACGTCGGCGACGACAACGTCGCCACCCTGGACATGACGCTGACCTCGGCGGCCTGCCCGCTCACCGACGTGATCGAGGACCAGGCCCGGCAGGCGCTGACCACCGGTCCCGGCGGCGGACTGGTCGACGACATCCGGATCAACTGGGTGTGGCTCCCGCCGTGGGGTCCGGACAAGATCACCGACGAGGGGCGTGACCAGCTCCGCTCCCTCGGCTTCAACGTCTGATCGTCACCTCGTCGGGGGGGGGGGGCCGGCGCCGGGGGGGGGGGCCCCCGGGGGGGGGGGGGGGGGCGGCCCCCCCCCGGCGCCCCCCCCCCCCGCGCGCCCCCCCCC
>NZ_JBFAMU010000394.1:0-4634 GCF_040656655.1 Micromonospora sp. NPDC049799 | reverse complement strand
GCGCGGCCGCCGCGCTGCTGCCCGCCGCCGGCCTGCTGGTGGCGCTCGGCACGTGGTGGGTGGTCGCCCGCCTGGAGCTGGTCCACCCGGCCGCCCTGCCGCCGCCGGGCGACGTGGTGGCCGCGTTCGCCGACCAGCCGGCCCGGATGCTGGAGCACACCGTGCTGACCACCCGGGAGATCCTGGTCGGGTTCGCCCTCTCGGCGGTGGCCGGCGTGCTGCTCGGCCTGGCCCTGGCGGCCTCCCGCACGGTGGAGCGGATGTTCACCCCGCTGCTGGTGGCGGTCAACGCGGTCCCGAAGATCACGCTCGGGCCGCTGCTGGTGGTGGCGCTCGGCTGGGGTCAGAAACCCATTCTCACCATGGTGTTCCTGCTGTGCTTCTTCCCCATCGTGCTGTCCACGGCGACCGGTCTGACCACCACGCCGGCCGATCTCGCCGAGCTGGCGCGCTCGCTGAACGCGTCGCGCTGGCAGGCGTTCCGCAAGGTGCGGTTCCCGGCGGCGCTGCCGCAGATCTTCGTCGGGCTCAAGGTGGCCATGCCGTTGGCCGCGATCGGCGCGGTCATCGGCGAGTTCCAGGCCGGCGAGGGCGGCCTCGGCTACGTCATCCAGCAGTACGCGGGCATCGGCGACACCGCCACCGCGTGGGCGGCGATCATGCTGGTGGCCCTGGTGAGCATCCTGCTCTACGCGGCGCTGCTGGTCGTGGAACGGCGGGCCCTGCCCTGGCAGCGGGAGACCACCAGCAGCCGGTGAGCGTACGGGTGCGGCCCGCCGGAGTGGAACCCGGCGGGCCGTCCGCGTCGTGGGTCAGCCGGCCAGGCGCCAGCGGCCGTTGCGGGCCACCAGCACGGTCAGTGCCTGCGGCATCAGGCCGGAATGGTTGTCCGGGGTCATCCGGATCGGGCCGGAGAGTCCGTCGAGCTGGGACGTCTCCAGCGTGTCCCGGATGCCGTCGCGGTTGACGGTGCCGGGGTCGCCGCCGGCGCGCAGCGCGGCGTCGGCGATGAGCTGGACGGCGTCCGCGGCGAAGGACGACGAACCGTGGTAGCCGCCGTAGCTGGCGGTGTAGTCCTGGAACCACTGGCGTCGGGCGGCCTTGGCCGGCGTGGTCGCGATGACGTCGTCGATCACCATGGTCTGGGTGAAGACCAGGGTGGCCCGTTCGGTGGCCCGGGCGGAGGCGCCGAGGAAGAGGTCGCCGGCCGCGGCGGCGTCGAGGAAGAGCGAGCCGGAGAAGTCCCGCTGCTCGGCGGCGGCGGCCGCGAGCATCGCCTGCTCCGGCGGGGTCCACAGCACCAGGGCCTGGGGCTTGTCCGCGGTGACCGACGCGACCTGCTGGGAGACGTCGGTGTCGGTGGGGCGTACCGACTGCGCCCGCACCGAACGGATCCCGGCCTTGGTCAACTCGTCGCGGAGCACGGCCAGCCCCTCGCGGCCGTAGTCGTCGTCGCTGTGCAGGACGGCGACCTTGCGTATCCCGCCCTTGCGCTGCAGTTCGCGGGTGAGGGTCGCGGCGTTGTCGGCGGCGTTCGGGGCGAGCTTGAACACGTAGCGGCGGTCGGCCACGGGAGTGGTCACGGCGCTGGCGGGGGCCAGCGCGATGGTGGGAATCCGCTTCTCGTTGACGGTGCGGACCGCGCCGACCGCGCATTCGTTGCAGCCGCCCATGATGATGGCGCTGACCCGGGAATCGTCGCTGAAGTCGCCGATGTTGCGCAGCGACTCGCTGGCGTCCGAGCGGTTGTCCTTCACGGTCAGTTCGATCCGACGGCCGTTCAGTGCGCCGGAGGAGTTCAGCTGGTCGATCTTCAGTTCGAGGGCCCTCTGGTAAGCCTTGCCGACCGGCGCCGCGGCACCGGAGAGTTCGAGGTCGGCGGCGATGACGATCGGGCTCGTTTCCTGTTCCTCCGCGCCGAACTGGCATCCGGTGAGCATGGTGGCCAGCACGGCCGATGCGATCGCCGTGGCGGTCGCGGAGCGGATGGGGCTCAACTCAGTCCTCCAGGTGCGGCGCCGGCGCTGCCCGGTCACCGCCGGTTCGTCCGTCCTCAGTGGAGCGACGGAAGGGGTCTGCCGTACGGTGTGCGCGAAGCCTGCAAAACCTTGCCAATGGCGGGCGCTGCGGTCAAGCGGGGGTGCCGGGACCTTTTCGGGACAGCGATCCCACATGGTGGGGTAACGCAAAGTTTGCAATTGCTCACGCTAAAGACACGTGTGACCACTCTGGAGTGACATGCCCAGTTCACGGCCAGTGCGAATTGCAGGTATTAGGTGACGCCCAGTCGCGTTCCTCGCTCGGCGACCGTTTCCTGCCTCGCTGCGGCTTCCCAAAAGGCATCCCGTCTGATGAAATCGCCGCCGTGCCGCGCGTGGCGCTCTCCGCTGCACCAGGCACGGGTCGGCGGGCCAGGCGTGGAAGATACGACGGAGGCGATGTCGTGAGCACCGGACCGACGACCCTGCCCGCCGGCGGCCAGACCGCACCCCCGCCGGCCGGCCGCCAGACCGCCCAGCCCCGACGAGGCCGACTGCCCCGGCTCCGCGACGCCCGGATCCGCTCGAAGCTGGCGCTGATCCTGGTCGTCCCGGTGGCCGCGGTGATAGCGCTGGCCACGGTCCGGCTGGTGTCCGTCGGCGAGGGCGCGTACGACGCCTCCCGGGCGCAGGCGCTGACCGAACTCTCCATCGACGTCTCGGCTCTCACCCAGGACCTGCACTCCGAGCGGATGGCCGCCGCCGAGTTCCTGGCCTCGCCGCGGCAGCAGGCCGACACGTACAACCTGCGGGTGCGCGCCACCGACGAGCGGGTGCGGGCGTACCGGGCGGAGCGGGACCGGATCGGTGAGCCGTCGACGGCGGTGCGGGACCGCCTCGAGACCATCGACGACCACCTGGAGACGCTCGACGCCACCCGGCAGCAGGTGCTGGACCGCCGGCAGATGGCCGTCGCCGAGGCGGCGCTGCGCTACGGCGTGATCCTCACCGACCTCGTCGCGTACGGCGACGGGCTGGCCCAGCTGCCGGGCCAGGAGGGTCTGGCGGACGACCGCCGGGCGGTCGCCGCGTTCGCCCGCGCCAAGGCGGCCGTCGCCGAGGAGGAGTCGGTCGTCTTCACCGCCCTGAGCGCCGGTCAGCTCGACGAGGAGCAGTTCTCGTCCTTCGTGGCCACCCTGACCAGCCAGCAGGAGGCGCTGACCGCCTTCTCCCTGGCCGCCGACCCGGCCCAGCGGGCCCTGGTCGACAGCACCGTCTCCGGTGACGCGGTCACCCTCGCCGACCGGGTGGCCAGCGACATCACCCGTTCCGTCGGGCAGCGGGCGCCGGTCAGCGCGCCGGAGGCCGTCGCCGCGATCGGCGCCGTCAACGACCTGATGCGGTGGGCCGAGATCCGCCTCCAGGACGAGCTGCTCGCCGACGCCGACCAGGCCTACTCGGACGTCATCCGCCAGGCGGTCGTCGAGTCGCTGCTGGTGCTGCTCACCCTGCTCATCGCGGTCACGCTCGCCGTGGTGCTGGCCCGCTCGCTCAACGAGTCGCTGTACCGGCTGCGCGAGGGCGCGCTCTCGGTGGCCAACCACGACCTGCCGGACGCGGTGCGTCGTCTGCAGAACATCGACACCGTCGGCGACGGCGGCGTGGACGCGATCGTCCAGCAGGTCCGGGACCCGATCAAGCTCGACAACCGGGACGAGGTCGGCGAGGTCGCCAGCGCGTTCAACGTGGTCCACCGCGAGGCGGTCCGGGTCGCGGCCGAGCAGGCCGCGCTGCGGACCAGCGTCTCCGCGATGTTCCTCAACCTGGCCCGGCGCAGTCAGACCCTGGTCGACCGGATGATCGGCGAGCTGGACGCGATCGAACGCGGCGAGGAGGACCCGAAGCGGCTCGCGCAGCTGTTCGAGCTGGACCACCTGGCCACCCGGATGCGCCGCAACGACGAGAACCTCCTCGTCCTCGCCGGCGCCGACTCGGCCGTGCCGCGCCGTGACGACGCCCTGCTGGTCGACGTGCTGCGGGCCGCGCAGTCCGAGGTGGAGCTCTACAACCGGATCGAGTTCGGCACCGTCGACACCGACATCTCGGTGAGCGCGAACGCGGTCAACGACGTGGTACGCCTCGTCGCCGAACTGCTCGACAACGCCACCCGCTTCTCGCCCCCGAACACCACGGTGGTCGCCGACGCGCGGCGGATCCGCGACTACGTCCTCATCCAGATCGAGGACCGTGGTCTCGGCCTGACCGAGGAGCAGATGGACTCGCTCAACCGGCGGCTGGCCGAGCCACCCACGGTGGACGTCGCCGCGTTCCGGCTGATGGGTCTGGCCGTGGTCAGCCGGCTCGCCCACCGGTACGGCATCCGCGTCGAGCTGCGCCGCAACGTCGAGGGCGGCACCGTCGCCCAGGTGACCCTGCCGGCCGCCACGGTGGTGCTCCCCGCCGGCCGGGGCCGCGACCAGGCGATCAACCGGCCGCGCCAGCCGCTGCCGGTCGAGCAGACCCCGCTGACCCCGATGTCCCACGCCGAGCCGTTCGCCGGGGGCGTGCGTACCGCCGCCGCGACCCTCAGCGACCCCTGGCGGGTCGACCCGCCGGCCCCCTGGTCGGCGGCGGAGCAGGCCCGCGCCAGATCGG
>NZ_JBFAMU010000393.1:0-4638 GCF_040656655.1 Micromonospora sp. NPDC049799 | reverse complement strand
GGGGCGGCGCGCGGAGCGCCACCTCAGCGGAGCGGGACGGTCTCGCCGCGCGTGACCGTGCGGACCGACGCCGCGAAACCGCGCCGGCGGGACTCGGCGACGAAGTCGGCCAGCGGTGAGCGGAACACCGGGTAGTCGTCGTAGTGGATCGGCACGGTGAGCTTCGGCCGGATCAGCTCCACCAGGTCGGCGCCCTGCCGGTCGTCCATGGTGAGCAGGATGCCGGCGATCCTGGTGCCGCCGAGGTGGATGAGCATCGCGTCGATGTCGGGGTACCGCCGGGGGATGTCGGCGAGCAGCGGCCGGTGCAGGGTGTCCCCGGTTACGTAGAGGCGGAACAGCCGCTCGCCACCGCGCTCCAGGTCGATCATGGTGCCCATCACGTCGGGCAGCAGCAGGTCCAGCGCCCCGGGCCCGTGTCTGCCCGGCATTGAGGTGAGTCGCAGCGTGGTGCCGCCATGGTGCAGCTCGGTCGACTGCCAGGTGGGCAGCCCCTGCGCGGCACGGAAGCCCCAGCGGCGGAGCTTCAGGCCGGCGGCGGGTGTGGTGACGACCGGCAGGCCACGGTCCAGCTCGCGGCGCGCCACCCGGTCGAAGTGGTCACCGTGCAGGTGGGACAGGACCACCGCGTCCAGCGCCGGCAGCTGGGCGATCTCCAGCGCCGGGTCCGTGCGGCGCCGTGACCACAGACCCTTGCCCAGGTACGCCCGCTCGCCGCGGTGCAGGAAGTTCGGGTCGGTGAGCAGGGTGAACCCGCCGAGCCGCAGCACCGTGGTCGCGGTACCGATGAACGTCACGTCCGCCTGCTCCGTCACGGACCTCACCTCCGTCAACGATCCGTACCCGTGATCGCGGCGACCATGCGGGACGGACCGTCACGCGCGGCGCGGCGCCTCGGTCGGGCGGTCCTCGCGCTCGGGGCGGGAGGGACCACCCGCGGCCAGAGACGGGCCGCCCCCGTCCGACGACGGGTCCCCGCCGTCCGGGGACGGCTCGTCGTGGGTCGGCCAGAGGTGCAGGCGGTTGAGCAGGTCGACGCCGGGCGCCGGTGGCTGCGGCAGCCGCTCGACGAGCCGGGTGATGCCGCTGTTGGCGAGGGTGGCGCCCAGCGCCGACCCGGTGGCGATGGACCAGCCGACCGGGCCCAGCGGGGTGCAGCCGAAGAAGTGGCTGAGTCCCGGCGTCTGCACGACGGCCACCAGCACACCCACCGAGCCGGCGGTGGAGAGCAGGACGCCCGGGGTCGCGCCACCGGCCAGCAGGGTCTGGCCGAGCTGTGTGCCGACCAGCGACACCAGGGCGACCGTGGCGGCCCGCCGCTCCCGGCCGGTCCAGCGGGCCAGCATCCAGCCGGCGGTGGCCCCGAGCGCGGTCGACGTGGCGCGCAGCGCGATCTCCCGGTCCAGGGTCGAGCCGAGCGACGTGTCGGGTCCCTCGCGCAGCAGGTTCTCGCTGTGTTCCGGGCGGGGTGGCCGGACCGCGATGGCCAGGGCGGGTGCCAGGTCGGTGAGCAGGTTGACGAGCAGCAGTTGGCGGCCGTTCAGGGCGGAACGGCCGGTCGCGGCCGCGGTGACGATGCTGAACGCGATCTCCCCGAGGTTGCCGCCGACGAGGATGCTCAGCGCGTGCCGGACCGACGACCACATGGCCCGGCCCTCGACCAGCGTGGCGATGATGGTCTCCAGCCGGTCGTCCATCACGACCAGGTCGGCGGCGGCCCGCGCGGCGGGGGTGCCCCGCTGGCCGAGGGCGATGCCCACGTCGGCGAGCCGGATGGCGGGGGCGTCGTTCGCGCCGTCCCCGGTCATCGCGACCGTCCGGCCGCACGCCTGCAACGCCTGGATGATCCGGACCTTGTGGGCGGGTGTGCACCGGGCCACCACGTCGGTGGTGACCAGCCGCTCCCCGAGCGCCTCGTCGTCCAGGTCGTCGAGGTCGGCGGCGTTGACCACCCGCTGGCCGTCCCCGTCGCTGATCACCGAAGCGATCGCCTCAGCGGTGGCCGGGTGGTCGCCGGTGATCATGATGGTGTGCACGCCGGCCCGTCGGATGTCCGCCACGGCCGGGGCGGCGCTGGCCCGGATCCCGTCGCCGAGCGCGAGGATGCCGACGAACGTCAGGCCGTGTACGGCGTCGTCGGTGATCGACTCGTCGTCGACGGTACGTTCGGCGATGGCGAGGACGCGCTGCCCGGCGCCGGCGTGTCGGTCCAGTTCCCGGTGCAGCTCCTGCCGCCCGGCGTCGTCCACCGGCACCACGCCCCGTTCGGTGCGCCGGTTGACGCAGCGGGGCAGCACGGTCTCGGGTGCGCCCTTCAGGCTCAGGAGCAGCCCGCCGTCGCAGGTGCCGACGGTGGCGTGGTAGCCGCGGGACGGCTCGAACGGCATCACGTTCACCTGCTGCCAGGCCGCCGCCCCGGTCTGCTCGACCGCACCGACCTCCCGCGCGGCCCGGCGTACCGCCCGGTCGGTCTGTTCCGGCAGGTCCTCCGGGTCGTCGGCGGCGGGGGTTGCCCGCAGCGCCACCGCCAGGACGGTGCGCAGGTGCTCGTCGAGCCGGTCGACGGTCGCGTACCGGTCGCCGTCGCCGACGCCGGAGAGCACGAGACGGCCCTCGGTCAGCGTGCCGGTCTTGTCGAAGCAGAGGACGTCCACCCGGCCGAGGGCCTCGATGGTGCGCGGGTTGCGGACCAGCGCCCCGTGTTCGGCGAGTCGCCGGGCGGCGGCCAACTGCGCGGCGCTGACCAGGAACGGCAGCCCCTCGGGCACCGAGGCGACGGCCAGGTTGGCGGCGGTCGCGGCCGTCTCCGCCAGCGGTACGCCCCGGGCCAGCCCGGCTCCGGCGACCGCCACGGCCGACCCGATCGCCAGCGGGATGGACTTGCTGGTCAGCCCACCCAGCCGGGCCTCCACACCACTGGTGGGTGCGGCGTCCCGGGCCAGCGCCATGCTCCGGCCCGCCTCGGTGTCGGCACCGGTGGCGACCACCACGGCCACGCCGTGTCCGGCGGCCACCGTCGTTCCCTCGTACAGCATCGAGCGACGCTCGGCCACCGCCGACGCCGCGACCGGGTCCACGGTCTTGCCCACCGGCAGCGACTCGCCGGTCAGGGAGGACTCGTCCGCCTCCAGCCCGGCGGCCTCCAGGACCCGGCAGTCGGCCGGTACGGCGTCTCCGGGCTCCAGGAGGACCACGTCGCCGGGTACCAGGTCCTCGGCGGCCAGCACCTGCTCGCCGCCGTCCCGGCGGGCCCGGGCGGTGACCGCCGAGCGGGACAGCAGTTCCGCCAGCGACCGCTCGGTGTTGCGCTGGTGCACCGCGCCGATCAGGGCCGACCCGCCGACCACCCCGCCGACCAGGGCGGCGTCGACGGGCGACCCGAACGACGCGGACAGCACGGCGCCGGCCGCGAGGACCGGGGTCAGCGGGTTGGAAAGCTCGTCGAGGAACACCCGGAGCAGGCTGGACGACCCGGGCTGGTACTCACGGGCGGTGCCCCGCCGGCGGGCCGCCTCGGCCGTGTCGAGCCCGTCCGGTCCGGTGTGCAGGTGGTCGAGCACGGTCGACACCGGCATCAGGTGCCACGGAACGGCGGTACGCGGAGCCGGCGTGGTGGTCGGGTCCGGCAGGCGGTGCGCCCGCCACACGCCGTGGGCGAAGGCCAGCGCGGCGGCCCCGTTGACCGCGGCGAGGGTCCGGCCCGGCAACTGCTCCTTGTCGGCGGTGAACGCGGACAGCGCGCCGAGGCCGACGCCGGCCAGAGCGAGCCGGATGTTCTGGGTGGTCATCCGCCGGGCCACTCCGGCGGCCTCGACGACCAGCGCGGCCACCCGGGGGTCGGGGCCGACGAGCAGGTGCGCGCCCCACGGCGGCGGGTCCTCCGGTGCGGCCACCCCGAGCCCGCAGTCGGCCGCCGCGAGCGCGGCCCGGTCGCTGCTGGCCAGCATCACCACCGCGCCCTCGCGTTGCAGGTCCCGCACCGTCCGGGCCAGGTCGGTACCGCCGGGCAGGACTTCGTCGGCGAAGCCGTACCGGTCGGTGTCCGCACCGGCGACCACCAGGCGCAGGCCGGCCCGCCGAGCGGCGGTGGGCAGCACGTCCGCGCCCGGGGCCGCCTCCGTCTCGGCCCGCAGCACCGCCGTCAGGCGGCCGGCGCGGGCGAGGCCCAGCACCCGGCCGCCGGCCGCGCGCAGCCGGGCGCTCTCCGGCGTGTCCCCGGGGTCCTCGGCGTCGATCGAGTCGACCGGGCCGAGCCGCCAGCCGTCGGCCTGCCGGCGTTCGTCGGGGGCGTCCGGGTCGAACAGGGCGAAGGCGCGGGCGGCCACCTCCCCGGCGTCGGCGCCGTCCAGCGGTGCCAGGTCGGCGAGGGCACCCCGGCCGGAGCCGAGGACGGCGGTGTCCAGCACCAGCGTGTCGACCCGGTCCAGTTCCCGCAGCACGCCGCGGTCCATCGCGATCACACCCCGGCGGGCCAGCAGGTTACCGAGCTGCGCGGCGTACCCCTCCCGCCCGGACACGGGCGCCTTCGGCAGGGCGGAGAGACCCCAGCAGGAGCTGGCGGCGGTCGAGCCGGACCTGCAGCAGGGCACCAACCTTCAGCACGCGTTGCGGCTGGCCGGCCGGCACCTGCGTCGCCAC
>NZ_JBFAMU010000392.1:0-4644 GCF_040656655.1 Micromonospora sp. NPDC049799 | reverse complement strand
ACCGAGGGCTATGCTGCCGGGGCGACGCGGGCCGGCGTTTTACGGCCGCCCCGTTCCGGGTAGCAGGAGACCTTGCCCCACGATCGACACGGGCGCCGAGGACAGCGAAGCGCGTACGCCGTGATTCAGCAACCCCTACCTGAGCACCTGGATTTCACTTCTGACGACACCGGATCCGGGGTGGATTAGGGGTTCAGCGCCGTGCGAGATCGTCGTTAGCGTGAGGACACTCTCTCCCACTCCACCCACCCCGCGCTGCGGAGGTCCAGCATGACGGTCACACTCACCGCACGCCTCGACGGGGAGTCGGTCCATACCGACGACCGGCACCCGCGCACCCGCCTCGGGCGGCTGCTGGACCCGGGCAGTCTGCTGCCGATGCATCCCGCCGACGACAGCGGCGTGACCGCCGTCAGTGGCCGGATCGGCGGCTTCCCGGTGGTCGCATACTGCACCGACGCCGGCCGGATGGGCGGGGCGCTCGGTGCGGCCGGCGCCGACCACATCATCGAGGCGATCCGGCTGGCACTGTGGAAGCACTGGCCGGTGATCGGGTTGTGGCACTCGGGTGGGGCCAAGCTGGCCGACGGCGTCGAGTCGATGGACGGCGTCGGACGGATGTTCGCCATGATGACCAAGGCGTCCGGTCGGATCCCGCAGATCTCGGTCGTCCTCGGTCCGGCGGCCGGAGCCGCCGCGTACGGTCCGGCGCTCACCGACCTGGTGATCATGTCGGACGCGGCGCGGGTCTTCGTCACCGGTCCAAACGTGGTGCAGAGCGTCACCGGTGAACAGGTGGACATGGAGTCGTTGGGCGGGCCGTCGGTGCACGCCCGCCGCTCGGGGGTGGCGCACGTGACGGCCGCGTCGGAGGCGGAGGCGTACCTCCGGGCCCGGCGGATCACCGAGTTGCTCGCCCGCCCCGGCCACGTCGCCCCGGCCGCGGCAGCGGGCGGCCCGGACCTACGGGCGCTGCTGCCGGAGTCCAGCCGGCGGGCGTACGACGTGCGTCCGTTGGTGCGGCACCTGCTCGACCGGGACGACGACGGGCCCTCGTTCGAGGAACTCCAGCCCAACTGGGCCCGGAACATGGTGATCGGGCTGGGCCGGCTCGCCGGCAGGACGGTCGGCCTGCTGGCCAACAACCCGTTGCGCAAGGGCGGCTGCCTCGACTCGCAGAGCGCCGAGAAGGCGGCCCGTTTCGTGCGGATGTGCGACGCGCTGGGCGTGCCCCTGCTGGTCCTGGTCGACGTGCCCGGCTACCTGCCGGGGGTCGGGCAGGAATGGGACGGGGTGGTCCGGCGGGGGGCCAAGCTGCTGCACGCCTTCGCCGAGGCCGAGGTGGCCCGGATAACCCTGATCACGCGGAAGTCCTACGGCGGGGCGTACATCGCGATGAACTCCCGCTCGCTCGGCGCGACCGCGGTCTTCGCCTGGCCGGAGGCGGAGGTGGCGGTGATGGGTGCGGAGGCCGCGGTGGGGGTGCTGCACCGGCGGGAGCTGGCGGCGGCCTTGCCGGAAAAGGCCGCCGAGCTGCGCGCCCAGCTGGTGGAGGAGCACCGCCGAGAATCCGGTGGAGTGAAGCGGGGACTCGCGCTTGGCGTCATCGACGAGATCATCGAGCCGGCGGACACCCGCCGGCGGCTCGCCGAGGCGTTCGCCGCCGCGCGGAACCGGCGGGGCCGGCACGGCAACATCCCGCTCTGACGACTCGCTCCGCCCGGTACGCGTACCGCCGCCCCGCGTCGCCTTCGGCGCAGGGCGGCGTGTGCGGCGGTCAGTGGTGGACGGGACCGAGCACCTCGGTCACCACCGCGAGGACGTCCGCGGGCCGCTCGGTGAGGTAGAAATGGCCGCCCGGGAAGTAGCGGACGTCGGTGGGGCCGGTGGTGTGGGCCCGCCACGCCTCCGCCTCGTCCGTGGTGACCAGCGGGTCCGCGGTGCCGACCAGCACCGTCAGCGGGCAGCGCAGCCGGGTCCCGGGCCGCTCCCGGTAGGTCTCGATTGCCCGGTAGTCGGACCGGAGCGCGGGAAGGATCATCCGCAGCAGCTCCTGGTCCGCCAGCAGCCGGTCGTCGGTGGCGCTGTGCCGGCGCAGCTCGGCGACGATCGCGTCGTCACCCCGCTGGTGCAGGTCCTCGATGCGGACCTGGTCGGGAGCCCTACGGCCCGAGGCGAACAGGTGCAGCAACGACAGCCCCCGGTCGCGCTCGAGCCGGTGGGCGACCTCGAAGGCCACGGTCGCCCCCATGCTGTGGCCGAAGAAGGCGGTCGGGCGCCCGTCGTCGAGCGCAAGCACCTCGGCGATCCGGTCGGCCAACTCGTGGATGGAGCCCACCGCCGCCTCCCGGCGCCGCTCCTGGCGCCCCGGATACTGCACGGCGAGCACCTCGACACGCGGCGCGAGCGCCTGGGACACCGGGAAGTAGAAACTGGCGGACCCGCCGGCGTGCGGGAAGCAGACCAGCCGCACCGCGGCCGGGCCCGCGTCGTGGTAGCGGCGGGTCCAGACGTCCTGGGAAAAAGCCGTCGTCACCTGCATTCACCGTCCTGGTAATGAGGGCCGGCCCGACCGGCCGGGCCGGGAACATCGGCCGGAGTGGCATGCGATACGCGTCCGGCGATTGTATTTGCCACAGAGCGATCGACCGCGACTTTGCACGCTATTTCCCCTGGCCCCACCGGCAAGATAGGGGTGCATTACGGGTGCACAATCCCGCAACCTCTCGCAATACTGAAAGAAGTCGATGCACAAGATTTCCCAACAGGACGGGAGGGTAGCGATGACCAGCTCGCCCGAAAACGTCGTCGAAAACACGATCGAGGCGGTTCTCGTCGGCGGACCGAACGACCTACCGGCAACCGTTCGGAGCCAACGACTGCCCCAGGACGGACAAAAGATAAAGATTCACCACCGGGGCGGCTACGAGCACTTTGAGCGGGAGATCGACGATCCCGCACCCTCGCCCGATCCGGTCGTTTTCCGCTGGACGACGCGCACCCGGGTCGCGGAGTGATCTTAAACGTGTAAATGCGACAGGTTGCGCGTGTCCACCTAGGACCGACCTAACCACAGCAATTTGACAACCCAGCGCACTTGATCCGTAACTCAGCGCCAGCATTGCGATACCATCTGCGCGTGGTAGGGGTCGTTGTTCCGATTCGCGACGGTGGAGCGGGATTTCTCGGAAATGCCGGCAGCCTGACCCGCATAACAGTGATCTGTGCGCGTTCTGGCAGCGACCAACAGGAGGCTCGCCGTGGGGGAGACCAATTATTTGCTGGGGGGCAACGGTGAAAGACGGCATCCGACGAGCCATTGACGCGATCCGGGATCGATACGAGGAGCCGCTCAGCCTCGACGACCTGGCGAGGTCGGCGATGATAAGCAAGTTTCACTTTCTGCGGACCTTCCGCCGGGTAACCGGGGTGACGCCGGGCCGTTTCCTCTCCGCCGTCCGGATCCACGAGGCCAAACATCTGCTTTCCACCACCACGCTCAGCGTGGCCGAGATCAGCGTCCAGGTGGGCTACGGCAGCCTCGGCACCTTCACCCGCCGGTTCACCGAGTGCGTCGGCCTCTCCCCCACCGCCTACCGTCGGGTGGCCCAGGGCGAACCGCTCCCCCACGACGGTGCGCCCGAACCTCTGCGGGACCATCCGGCCGGCAGCCTGTCCGGCACGATCCGGGCCGTACCGGGGGCCAACTCTCCCGTTCTCGCCGGCGTCTTCGACACCCCCGTTCCCCGCGGGCTCCCGGTCACCTCGCAGCTGGTCGAGGAGCCGGGACCGTGGCGGATGGACCACGTGCCGGTCGGCCGGTGGTATCTGCTCGCCGCCGCTATCGGGCCGGCCGTGGACGACGGCCGCGCGCCGTCGCTGCTGGTGGGTATGTCGGACGAGCTACGGGTCTGCGCCGGACGACACCTCCGGGTCGACCTGACCATCCGGCCGCCGGACTGGCGGCATCCGCCGCTGCTGTCGGTACTGCCCGGCATCGAGCGGCTCCGCGTCACGGTCTGACGAGGCCCCGCCCGGGCGGGTCGACACCGGCCGGCCCGCCCGGGCACTGTGCCGTCAGGACCGGTCGCAGCGGGCGGTGCCCACCGGGAACAACTGGTCCGGAGTGGACTCCATCGCCATCGAGACGTCGTTGTAGAGCTTGTCCGGCGCGGGCGAATAGAGATCGTCCCGGCCGATGTGCCGGAACCCGTTGAACAGGTAGGTGCCGGTGAAGACCGCGTGCCCGTTGGTCACCGGCGGGGCGCTGCCGCTGCCCTGGCCGTCCGCATCGTCGAAGTAGTAGGTGGTGAACTGCTGCGCCACCGGGTCCCACCCGTACACCTGCCGGGCGACGACCCGCTGTGGGTTCGAGGTGCTGGGCAGCTGAAGTGAGCGCAGCTCGTACCAGTGCCCTCCGAGGATGGACCGCACGGAGAGGTAGGTGATGTTCTTCATCTCCGGCTGGCCGTGCACCTGGGTGACGACCACGCACCGCCAGTCACCGAGCATGAAGTCGAGCTGGCTCATCTCAGCGGGCGCGGCGGTGGTGGAACGGTTGGCCGCGGCCCGGTCGTCGCTGAGCGCCGGGAAGCCCTGCGATGCCGCGTTGCCGGGCGCCGCCGGGCCGAGGGCCAGGGCACC
>NZ_JBFAMU010000391.1:0-4645 GCF_040656655.1 Micromonospora sp. NPDC049799 | reverse complement strand
GCCGGAGGCGACGACCCGCGGCGCCGGCTGCGCGCGCACCGCGTGCCCGGCCGCGGTACGCGGTGGATAACCGGCCGGTGTCCGGGCCGGCGCGGGCCCGTTGACCGTGAACGGGAAGGGCACGTGCACGAACGGGTTGCCGTGCCGCACCAGGGCCTCGATCTGACGCTCGTTGAGCCCGTGCTCGCTGAGCACGCGCCGGCCCCAGCGGTGCAGCCGGCACGGGTACGTCGCGCCGTCGTTGCGGCACAGTGGCCCCGACGGCCACTCCTCCGCACCGTGCACGACGACCGCCCGGACCGCGAGCCGGACGTCCTCGGGGGTCAGGGGCACCGGCACCGGCACCTCACCCAGGATCTGATCGATGGGATCCGTCGACTGCTCACCAACTCGCACGGCAGGCCTCCCGCAGCTCCGGTAGCGGTGCGACTGATGCGCCGCACCGCATCCTCGGTCAGTGGTACGGCTCCCGCCCGGGGAAGGTTCAATCCCGGTACGCGGTCAGCAGGTCCTCCGGCGCCAAGGCCCGCACCCCGTCGGTGGTCACCCCACTGCGCGACACCGCCACCAGGGGCACCGACTCGTCGACCCCGGGCAGCTGGGCACGGTGCACCAGGAGACGTCCGAGATCGTGCGCGTCGAAGGGGCGCTGCTCCAGCCACTTGATCGAGCCGACGAAGGTGATCCGTTTCGCGACCGGTCCCCGGTCGGCGCCCACCAGGTCGATCTCCGGGCCGTTGGTCCGCGTCCAGTAGCCACCGACCACGTCGCTGCCCGCCGGAAGGAGCCCACCGGGCAGCCGACGCAGGGCTTCCCGTACCAGCGGCTCGATCGCCCGGCCACGCCAGCTCGTCCAGGACGACGTGATCCGGGCCAACGTCAGGTCGCCCCGCCCTCGCTCGATCTCCGGCAGATACGGGCCCAGGAAGGACAGCCAGAAGCGGAGGTACAGGTCGGCGACGGCGTACCGGGTCTCCCGCGACGGCTTCGTCGACAGCGGCACGGTGACCTCCACGACCCGCTTGTCCACCAGGAGCCGCAGAGCTCGGGTCAGGGACGCCTGGGGCAGGTCGCCGGCCGCCCGGGCGATCAGCGAGAAGGTGCGCTCGCCCGACCCGATCGCCCGCAGCACCAGGCCCGCCTGGGAGGCGGTGGGGAACTCGGCGGCCAACGCCCGTTCTCCGCTAACGATCAGGGCGGAGGTCGGGTCGGCGACCGCGTCGGCGAGGTAGTCACGCAACGAGGCTCCGGCCGGCCATTCGTCCAGGATCAGCGGGAGCCCGCCGGAGACGAGATGGGCGTCGAACGCCTCGGCCGCCGGCAGGTCCAGCATCGTGCCCACGTCGGCCGGGCTGAGCGGTGGAACGACCATCTCCGTGGCCCGCTGGTGGAAGGGGCGACCGTACGCGTTCAGCGCCTCCATCATCGCCAGGTCGGACCCGATGCACAGCAGGAGGACCGGCCGCCGCGAGAGTTCCCGGTCGAAGACCTTCTGCAGGGTCCCCTCGAATCCCGGGTCGGTGGCGATCAGGTAGGGCATCTCGTCGAGGACGACGACGCTCGGCCGGTCCGTCGGGAGCGCGGAGGCGAGAAGGGTGAGGGCGGCGTCCCACGTCCGGGGCTGCTGGGCGGCGAACAGGGCGGCCCCGGGCAGGGTGGAGGCGGCCACCGCCTCGACGAAGAGGGCGAGGTCGGCCGCCACGGACGGCTGCGCGGAGGCGGTGAAGAACACGTGCGGCACGTCCGCCCGTTCCACGAACTCCTCGACCAGGCGCGACTTGCCGACGCGCCGCCGGCCGCGCATGAGCAGAGCGCGTCCGGGCCGACCGGCCCGGCCGCCCCGGCGGACGCGCGCCAGCATGGCGTCGAGCTGGGCCAGCTCCCGTCCGCGTCCGACGAATCCGTCCACCCGCCACCTCATACACTCAGCGATGAAACACTCATGGTTGAGTGTATCGCGCTTGAGAGGCGATGCGGACACCGCACTTCTCCTGAGCCGGAGGGCGGCGGGCGGTAGCGTCGGATGCGAGGAACCGGCCCTGGGCACGGGGAGCGCGCCATGACCGAGCAGCAGCCGTACCGGGTGGTGACCCGACACCCCGGCTTCGAGCTGCGCCGGTATCCCCCGCACCTGGTGGCCGAGATGCGGGTCGAGGGGACGTTCGACACGGCGGCCAACGAGGCGTTCCGGCCGCTCGCCGCGTACCTGAAGGGAGCCAACCGCCCCCGGCGGAGCATCGCCATGACCGCGCCCCTCCTGCAGGAGGCGGCGCCGGAGACGATCGCGGTGACCGCGCCGGTCGTGCAGGAGGAGGGCGACCGGCCGGGCTGCTGGATGATGCGTGTCGTGATGCCGGCCGGCTTCACCGCGGAGACCCTGCCCGAGCCGACCGACCCCCGGGTACGGACCCGGGAGGTGCCGGAGCAGCTCGTGGCGGCCATGCGGTTCTCCGGCCGGGGCACGGCGGCGGCGTTCGACCGGCGGGCCACCGCCCTGGGCCGCGCGGTCACCGGTGCCGGGCTACGGCCGGCGGGCGCCATCCGGTACGCACGTTTCGACCTGCCGTGGAAGCCGTGGTTCCTGCGGCGCAACGAGGTGGTGCTGCCGGTCGCCGAGTGACCTCGCGACCGCGCACGAGAAGGGACGACGATGACCTCCACGGGACGCCCGACGGGCGACGGCCGCGGCATCTTCCGCCGCAAGCCGGTCGAGGAGATCGGGGACGCGACCGAGGAGGGTCTGTCCCGGTCCCTCGGGCTCTGGCAGCTCACCGCGATCGGTGTCGGCGGCATCATCGGCGCCGGCATCTTCGCGCTGGCCGGTGCGGTGGCGAACGAGACCGCCGGCCCGGCCGTACTGATCTCGTTCCTGGTCGCCGGGCTGGCCAGCGCGGCAGCCGCCCTGTCGTACGCCGAGTTCGCCGGCATGATCCCGAAGGCCGGCTCGGCCTACACCTACGGGTACGCGGTGCTCGGTGAGGCGGTCGGCTGGTTCATCGGCTGGGACCTGCTGCTGGAGTACACCGCCATCGTCGCGGTGGTCGCCATCGGCATCTCCGGCTACTTCGCATTCCTCGTCGGCGAGATCGGCGTGGACCTGCCGGCCTGGATGCTGGGTGCGCCGGGCACCGGCGACGGGCACGTGGTGGACCTGTTCGCGGTGATCCTCTGCCTGTTCATCGCGTTCCTGCTCAACCAGGGCATCAAGTCCGCGGCCCGGTTCGAGACGTTCGTCGTCGGGCTGAAGGTCGCCGTGGTGCTGCTGGTCATCGTGGTCGGCTTCTTCTACGTGCGGACGGAGAACTACTCGCCGTTCTTCCCCTACGGGCTGAGCGGGGCGTTCACCGGAGCGGCGACCGTGTTCTTCGCCGTCTTCGGCTACGACGCGATGAGCACCGCCGCCGAGGAGTCCAAGGACGCCCGCCGGCACATGCCGAAGGCGATCATCTACTCGCTGGTCATCTCGATGGTCCTGTACGTGCTGGCCACGCTCGTGCTGACCGGCATGCAGAACTACACGGAGATCGACCCGGAGAGCGGCTTCTCCTCGGCCTTCGCCTCGGTGGGGCTGTCCGGCCTGGCGAGCGTGATCGCCGTCGGCGCGATCATCGGCATTCTGACGGTGATGTTCACCTTCATGCTCGGTGTCACCCGGGTGTGGTTCTCGATGAGCCGGGACGGCCTCCTGCCGGCCTGGTTCGCCAAGCTGCACCCGGTGCGTCGGGTGCCCAGCCGGGTGACCTGGATCGTCGGCGTCGGCTCGGCGCTGATCGCCGGTTTCCTGCCGATCCGGGAGGCCGCCGAGCTGACCAACATCGGCATCCTGCTGGCCTTCGTGGTGGTCTGCATCGCGGTGATCGTGCTGCGCTACCGCCGCCCCGACGCCCCGCGGACGTTCCGGCTGCCGGGGATGCCGGTGGTGCCGGCCCTCGGGGCGGTCTTCTCGGTCTGGCTGATCACGTTCCTCGCCCCGGAGACGTGGCTGCGGTTCGCGGTCTGGTTCCTCATCGGCGCGCTGGTCTACGCCTTCTACGGCTACCGACGCTCGGCGCTCGCCAGGCGAGGCCCGGCCGGCCCATCGGACGGAGGTGCGGCGTCGGGCGGCCGATCTTGATCCACTCGACATCATTGATATCGGGGTGTTCGGGTGACCAGGACACCCCGCCATCAATGAACCCGAGTGGATCAAGGTTGCCGTGCGAACCCGGGGCGCCGCTCGCCGAGGGCCGGCGGCCAGGCCAGCAACAGCGCGGTCCCGAGACCGGCGAGCAGACCGGCGAGCGAGTAGAGCACGTCGGTGCCGTCCGCGTTGATCGTGGTGTTGCCGGCCAGTGCGGTGAGCGGGGCCACCGGCTCCAACCAGGCCATCGTGAGGAGCGCGAGAAACCCCATCGCAGCCGGGGCGAGTAGGGCGGCGAGCGCGGCCAGGGCCTGCCATCGCCACTCCACCCGCCCTCCCGGCCGGTCCCAGGCGACGAGCGTGACCCCGGTCAGCAGCACCGCACCGAGCAGCACCGCCGGCAGGATCCGCGAACCGGGGGACAGCATCCGGACCACACCGACGCCGACAATCGCCAGACCGGCCGCCGCGGCGGCGAGCCCTCGCCGGTCACGGCCGGTCCCCGGCGCCGCCGCGAGGGCGCAA